>NZ_JABXHF010000124.1:0-2637 GCF_013393565.1 Virgibacillus sp. | reverse complement strand
GGGTGTGTTGATTCAATTTGGTGGTCAAACAGCGGTGAACTTGGCGACAGAATTGGACGAACAAGGAATACAAATATTAGGAACTAGTCCACAACATATTGATCAAATGGAAGAGAGGGTGCAATTTTATCACATGTTAGATGAATGTTCCATTCCACACATGAATGGATTTATGGTCTACAATCTCGCTCAATTAAGCGGTGCAGAGGAACAATTAGGGTTCCCTGTGTTAATTCGTCCTTCTTATGTCATTGGAGGCCAGTCCATGTTTATAGCTTATAATCAGGAAGAACTTAATGGGTATGTATCACGCATTCAAGAGGATACAAATGATCACTGTTGGCCACTGCTCATAGATGCATATTTGCCTGGAAAAGAATGTGAAGTGGATGTTATAAGTGATGGGGAAGACGTTCTTATCCCAGCTATTTTTGAGCATATTGAAAAGGCTGGTGTGCACTCCGGTGATAGTTTAGCTGTTTTTCCTCCGCTTACATTGATAGATGTAGAAAAGCAAAAAATCAGCGCAATAGCTAAAAAAATTGCTCAAACGGTACCGATTATTGGGATGATGAATATCCAGTTTATCTTACAGGATGGTGAAGTGTATGTGTTGGAGGTGAACCCTAGAGCATCAAGAACAGTTCCAATAATAAGTAAGATAACAAATATACCAATGGTGAAATGGGCAGTTCAAGTACAACTTGGAGCTGCATTAAAAGATATTACGACAAAAAGCAATCTATGTCTTGAACCGTCATTTCATATAATGAAGGCACCTGTTTTTTCTACTGGAAAGTTAAAAGGAGTGGACGCTGTATTAGGACCTGAAATGAAATCAACAGGGGAAATTATTGCTATATCGCGTCATCAAGAGGAAGTTTTTGCGAAAATCGCTACTTCGATTCTTGGTGAAGTAAAAGAAGGCAAAGACCTCACTTTGATCGTATCTATTGCAGATCGTATGAAATCATCTAGTCTGCAAACGATTCAAGCTGCTAGTAAAATGGGCATGTCATTGATTGCGACAAAAGGAACGGCTCAATTTTTGCGAGAAAATGGTATTTTGACTACGAATGTGATTCATCACAAAGATGATCTCTCCATTATTATGGAAAACAATCGACCTGATATGGTGTTGAATTTGCCAGAACAAGGAAGAAATAATAGTAGCTTTGGCTTCAACCTTCGGGAATGGGCAGTACGCTACCAAATTCCTTGTTTTACGAACATAGAAACATTTGCAACTATTGTGATAAAAAACACAAGAAATTATAGCCGGCTAGAAATATTAGCATTACAAGATTATCAGGCCTTATTAGTAAAAGATCACCAAATACTCGAGAGCTGATAAGTACCACTCAGCTCTCCGAGTCCAACTAAAGATATGTGTCAAACCATCTCAGCATATGTTGCAACCGCTCCATGCGCATGTTTGGTTCACCGCTTCTGCTAAGCTCGTGATTTGCGTTAGGGAAGCGAATGAATTCTACTTCTTTTTTTAAATGCTTTAACGTAATAAATAGTTGCTCCCCTTGCTCAATGGGACAACGGTAGTCTAATTCACCATGAAGAATGAGGAGTGGTGTTTCGACATTTGCTGCATATTTTAATGGGGAGAATTCCCATAGCTTTGTTGGATCATCTAACAAGTTCACTCCATGCTCCCATTCTGTAAAGAAAAATCCAATATCGCTTACACCATAAAAACTGAGCCAATTTGATATAGAACGTTGTGTCACAGCCGCTTTAAAACGATTGGTATGCCCCACAATCCAATTTGTCATGAAACCACCATAACTTCCTCCTGTTACGCCGAGGCGCTGTGTATCAATAAAGCTAAATGTTTGAATGGCGTCATCTACAGCTGTCATCACATCACGATAATCTCCCCCACCATAATCGCCTCTACATGCGTTAACAAATGATTGTCCATATCCATGACTTCCACGGGGGTTCGTATACAAAACTACATAGCCTTTTGCGGCTAAGAGCTGCATTTCAAAGAAAAATGTCTGGCCGTACATGGCATGAGGACCACCATGTATTTCCAGTATGGTTGGATATTTCTTTCCTTCTATAAACGCATAAGGACGTAAAAGCCAACCTTGAACTTGCCAATTATCTTCTGTTTGGATAGACAATTCCTCAGGTTCTTGAAGCGCTATTTCTTGTAAGAAGGAACGGTTATGGTCTGTAAGGGCCTCTAAAGAACCATTGTCATGCAATAAATAAAATTCACCTGGATTAGTCGGGCTGCTTATGCCGAGGATGAAGCACTGACAGTGTTTGTTATAAGCAAAACCGAAAATATGGTTATTATCTTTATATATTTCCTCTTTTTTGCCATAAATCGATGCAGCATGTAACCCTGTAGATCCTTGATCTGTTACAATAAAGAAAATTTTTGAACTATCTTCATTCCAAACAGGGCCAATTTGGGATTCACCAAGGCGCGTATCGCCAATCATTGCATCAACAACCTCTATCTCCCAGTCAGAACTTCGGCAACTTCTTTCTTTTGTTTTTATGTCAAATAAATAAAGTTGAGTAAGGGAACCGCCTTTTTAGGCAAACTCATGTCCGAAACAGGCTATTTTACTTCCATCAGGGGAAAAACGAGATACGTGATAAACA
>NZ_JABXHF010000068.1:0-21456 GCF_013393565.1 Virgibacillus sp. | reverse complement strand
CTCAATAAAATACATACGAAAATCCAAGCTAATCGCCTAAACCTCTATTATCATCCATTAAAGACAGCTTAAAAAAATAAAAAAAGGCGAGGCTTATTTAAGTGCGTCAAAAACCGATTAAATTTCCCTTTATCACCATAAATAAAATAATGCATCTTAAAACGAGCAATCTCATATATAAAAAGGAGCTGTCAGCAAATGCATATTATGCATTTTGCGACAGCTCCTTTTTTATTTTTCACTATACTTCTTCCTTGCTTAGCCAAAAATAGAGACTAAATCTAATAAGGAGTTGCACATAAAGTATGAATATTCGTTAATGCTTTATGTAAGATATTAAAATCAGAAATTTGAAACGATGTTATAACACTTGCTGCTATTAAACTTAAGTTTCCAATTGCTTCTTTTTTTTAACAACATCACTTTCTTTATATTTCATCTTCACAATTAAGTAATCTTCAATATCATGCAACAAGCGGAAGAGGTTTGCCTTTGTCTCAAATTCCTCTTTGGAACAAGGAAGTTCTTCCTCATCAAACTCTTTACGTAGATTTTCTAATCGTTCTAGATAGATGATTGCTGTGTTTCCAGGATGAACAGCCTTTGACAAATCCTCAAAAAAATCAGCTATCTTTTCTGAAATAGTGTCCTTTTTTGGTAGTTTGGTAACTAATGGTAGCATCCTTTGTAATAATTCAAATTGACGTGTGCGCATCTTGAAATAGTCCCGATAAATATGTTTGCTTCGTAATAGATGATTTTCCTTATCCCGTTCGACTAAATCATTTGTCTCGTCCAAAATTTCTCCGATTCTCTTAATTTCTTTTCCATCCCAATCAATATTTTTATTACGTACATAGAGAGCAATTTCATATAAAACAAATTGAAAATTTTCCTCTAAGTCTTGTTGTTTCTCCTTCAATTTCCGGTCTAAACTTGGCATATATAGATTCATTACGAGTCCAGTTCCAATTCCTATAACAATTAATAGAAATTGATCCACTAGAAAGTTTATATCTAAATAATTTGCTCCATATAAATTTAAGATGATAACGGAGCTGGTAGCTATACCTTGCGTAATATTAAAAATTACAGTTACTGGAATAAAAACCAATAACAATAGTCCAAGAACTAATGGGTGATAACCAATAAAATAAAAGAAAATGATGGAAAAAACAGATGCGATGATACAAGCCAAGAATCTGTTCCATGCACTTAAGAAGGATTGTTTTCTTGATGGCTGAATACATAAAATGGTTAAAATACCAGCTGAAACAAAGTTTGTTACACCTAACAATTGCGCAACCCATATAGCAATTGGAGTTCCGATAGCTGTTTTGATTGTTCGATACCCAATCTTCAAACGTCATTCTCCTTTAAAATTAATTCCTATCTAAGTAAGAGTTTTACTTCATTGAGGAAAGAACAAGAACGAAACTATTTTGAAGGATACGAAAAAATGGGCTGACCTATTATATAGCGACAGCCCTCTTTCTCATAAGTTTCGTTTAAACTTCTTCACAATGTTGTTCAAAAATTTGTTGCAAGTTGCCAATTACATCAATAGCATTATGACCTTCAATATCATGACGCTCCAACATCGTGACTATTTTCCCATCCTTAAGGAACGCAAAGGAAGGAGAAGATGGTGGATATCCTTCAAAATATGTTCTTGCCCTTTCCGTAGCTTCTTTATCTTGACCTGCAAATACGGTTACTAAATGGTCAGGTCGTTTATCATAATGAACTGCATTTGCAGCGGCAGGTCTAGCAATACCACCTGCACAACCGCATACGGAATTAACCATAACGAGGGTTGTGCCTTTTCGAGATAACGCCTCATCAACAGCCTCTGGTGTCGTGAGCTCCTCATATCCTGCTTCTCTTATATCTTCTCTTGCAGCATTTACAACATCATTCATAAATATATTAAAATCCATTACCAATCAAACCCCTTATTATAATGATACTTAACCTTGTTGTTAGAATAACAGCATTAAAGGAATATTTCAATAAAATACATTTGAACGCATGCTATGCCAAGATATAGTTATAATTGCTGTCCTGTTACATAAGTTAGATATTATTTTATCCCGCATATCATGAGATTCCTACTTCAGTAAGCTGAACAATAAAGTGGGAGAAAACAGCACCTTATTCCCTTTTTCAGTAAGAGGTATTAGGCCTACCTATGGATGATTAACTTAACCTTCATTGAGGGACCAAAGCCCCCCAATGATTGAAGAAAACTATACGAAATCCTTCTATAGGATTTTTAAATTTTGTGCTAATAGACATTCATAGTATGTTCGTTCATTTGTTCTAATATAGCTTTTACTCGAGCTAAAAATTGACCGCAAATCAATCCATCTAATATCCTATGATCCAGAGATAAAGATAAATTCACCATGTTTCTAGCAGCAAACATATCATTAACAATGACTGGACGTTTTACTATGGACTCCACTTGTAAAATAGCTGCTTGTGGATGGTTAATTACACCCATAGAATGAATGGAACCAAATGACCCCGTATTATTAACAGTAAAAGTCCCACCTTTCATATCATCAGCAGTTAGTTTTCCCGTTCGCGCCTTAACAGCTAATTCGTGAATTTGTTTTGCAATGCCTTTAATGCTTTTATCATCAGCATGATGGATCACTGGAACAAACAATTCTTGCTCTTTTGCTACAGCGATCGAAATATTAACATCCTTACGTTGAATAATCTTATCTTCCGCCCACGTACTATTTAATTGCGGGAATTCTTTTAAAGCTTGAGCTACAGCTTTGACAAAAAAGGCGAAAAAAGTTAGTCCGTAACCTTCTCTTGTTTTAAACGTGTCTTTAACCTTGTTTCTGTAAGTTACTAAATCCGTCACATCTACTTCCACCGTCATCCAAGCATGCGGTATTTCTTGTGTAGAACGTACCATATTTTGTGCAATTACTTTGCGTACTCCAGTAACAGGAATTTCTACATCGCCAGGATAAGTTCCAGATACCGATTTATTCAATGGTTTAACTTCCTTTGGTGACACTTGTTCTTCCGTTTGAAATGCAACTTTACTTGGTTCAGGAATTTTACCAGACGCAATAATCTTCTCTACATCTTTTCTAGTGATTCTTCCTGCTTTCCCTGAACCTGTCACTTGTTCCAAATCAATATCGTGTTCTTGAGCTAAACGTAGCACAGCAGGAGAATAGCGTTTTTTCATAGATTGATCTGAACTAGCTTCCGTTT
The DNA here is from genome assembly GCF_013393565.1 of Virgibacillus sp. Taxonomy (NCBI): domain Bacteria; kingdom Bacillati; phylum Bacillota; class Bacilli; order Caryophanales; family Bacillaceae; genus Virgibacillus; species Virgibacillus sp. The sequence goes on along the minus strand of NZ_JABXHF010000068.1, from coordinate 18,213 downwards.
CTTTATGTTCAACAGCTTCAGTAGGTGAACTACTACGCTGTTCCTGTTTTGATCCTGGTTCATCACCAGTGTCGATATAACACATTAGTTCTCCAACTTCAATTGTGTCGCCTTCTTGAGCAACTATTTCTTTAATCTTTCCACTATAAGAAGATGGGACTTCAGCATTTACTTTATCTGTTAGAACCTCAGCAATCGGATCATATTTGTTTACTTCATCCCCAGCCTGTACGAGCCAAGAACTGATGGTGCCTTCCGTTACACTCTCACCTAACTGGGGCATATTAATTTTTTCTATTGCCATTATTTATCCTCCTATCAGCTATTTAAAATTCCGCTAATTCACGCATGGATTTTTCTACTTTATCAGGATTTATCATAAAGAACTTTTCCATCGTCGGTGCATATGGCATGGATGGAACGTCAGGACCTGCTAGCCGTTGTACAGGAGCATCTAAATCAAATAAACAATTTTCAGCAATGATCGCTGCAACTTCACCAATAATACTGCCTTCTTTATTGTCTTCTGTAATTAATAGCACTTTACCAGTTTTCTTTGCAGCTTCAATAATAGCCGCTTGATCCAAAGGATATACGGTTCGTAAATCTAACACATGTGCACTAATTCCATCTTCTGCTATTTTTTCTGCTGCTTGTAAAGCAAAATGGACACAAAGACCGTATGTAATGACGGTAATGTCAGACCCCTCCCTCTTAATATCTGCTTTTCCAATAGGAAGTACATAATCGTCTTCTGGTACCTCCTCTTTTAATAAGCGGTATGCGCGTTTATGTTCAAAAAAGAGCACTGGATCATTATCGCGTATTGCTGACTTAAGTAATCCCTTCACATCATAAGGTGTGGATGGCATAACAATTTTCAAGCCTGGTTGATTAGCAAATACAGCCTCTACGGATTGGGAGTGATATAAAGCGCCATGGACTCCACCTCCATACGGAGCGCGAATCGTTATTGGCGCATGCCAATCATTATTAGAGCGATAGCGTATTTTAGCTGCTTCAGAAATAATTTGATTTACTGCTGGCATAATGAAGTCTGCAAACTGCATTTCTGCTACAGGGCGCATGCCATACATCGCTGCTCCTATGCCAACTCCGGCAATAGCTGATTCTGCAAGTGGCGTATCCAAAACTCGAGCTTCTCCAAATGTTTCATACAGTCCATCCGTGGCACGAAAAACTCCGCCTTTTTTTCCAACATCTTCTCCTAAGACAAACACGTTTTCATCTCGTTGCATTTCTTCTCGTAAAGCAGTGGTTATTGCTTGAATATAGGACATTACTGGCATTGTATTTCCCCCTCCTTACTCTTCATATACAAATTTTAATGTTTCTTCTGGTTTTGCGTAAGCAGCATTTTCTGCGTAATCTGTAGCATCATTTACTTCTTGTTGAATGACTTCATTCATTTCTTTCTCAATTTCATCTGTTAATACGCCAACATCCTTTAAATACTTCGCAAATGTAATAATCGCATCTTTTTTCTTTGCTTCCTCTACTTCATCACTTTCTCGATATAGTCGATCATCATCATCACTAGAGTGAGCAGTTAACCGATAAGAAACAGCTTCTATTAATGTTGGTCCTTCTCCCTGCAACGCTCGTTCATGCGCTTGTTTGACAGCATCATAAACTGCTAAAGGATCATTCCCATCCACAGTAATTCCCGGCATTCCGTATGATTGTGCTCGTTCAGCTACGGTCTTACTCGCAATTTGCTTTTCCAGTGGGACGGAGATGGCATATTTATTATTTTCTACCATTGTAATAACAGGAAGCTTATGTACACCTGCAAAATTCAACCCTTCATGGAAGTCACCTTGGTTGGATGAACCTTCTCCTAATGTTACAAACGAAACAACGGGGTCATGCTTCATTTTTGCAGCAAGTGCAACGCCAACTGCATGTGGAAGTTGTGTCGTTACAGGTGAAGAACCCGTTAGTATACGATTTTTCTTTTGACCAAAATGCCCAGGCATTTGTCTTCCACCAGAATTTGGATCTTCCGCTTTAGCAAAACCAGATAGCATTAAATCCGTTGTTGTCATACCAAACGCCAACACCACTCCCATGTCTCGATAATATGGAGCCACATAATCTTTTTCCCGGTTTAAGGCAAAAGCGGCTCCAACTTGGGCTGCCTCCTGTCCTTGACAAGAAATAACAAAAGGAATTTTCCCAGCGCGATTAAGTAACCACATTCTTTCATCTATTTTTCGAGCAAGCAACATGGTGCGATAAATATCTAAAACTTGCTCTTCAGTAAGCCCTAAAGCTTTATAGTCTTTTTTTGACATACAACGTCCCCTCCTTTAAAATCCTTATCCGTGTATTTGTTTTCCATCTACCGCAAGCGCAGCCTCACCAATAACTTCCGACAAAGTAGGGTGTGGATGAATAGCATGAGCAATTTCCCAAGGAGTAGCATCCAGCACTTTAGCTAACCCCGCTTCAGAAATCATATCGGTCACATGTGGGCCAACCATATGAACCCCTAATAAATCATCATTTTGTTTATCAGCAACTATTTTTACAAATCCATCTGTTTCTCCGTAAACGAGCGCTTTACCAACTGCCTGAAAAGGAAACGTACCAACCTTCACGTCATACCCTTTTTCTATTGCTTGTTGCTCTGTTAAGCCAACACGAGCTACTTCAGGATTGGAGTAAATACAAGTAGGAACTTGCAAATAATTAATTGGCAATGGCGATTGGTCTGCCATATGTTCTACAGCAACCATTCCTTCATGTGAAGCAACATGAGCTAATTGCATGCCACCAATTACGTCACCAATTGCATATATATGCGATTCTTTCGTTTGATAAAATGCATTTGTTTGAATAACATCTTCGTCCACAACAATATCGGTATTTTCTAAACCAATATTTGTTATATTCGCTTTACGTCCAACAGAGACAAGTATTTTCTCTGCTTGAAATGACTGCTTTTCCCCATTAATTTCAGCTTCTAAACGAACTAGCTCTCCTTTATCAACGGTATCTGCCAATACTTTTGCTTCTGTTACAAAGGTTACGCCTTTTTTCTTTAATAATTTTTGTACTTCTTTAGCAACTGCTTCATCTTCTGTAGGTAATATTTGCTTCGCGTATTCAATAACGGTAACATTTACATCAAAATCCGCCAACATCGATGCCCATTCAATACCAATTACACCTCCGCCAACAATAAGGATCGAATTGGGCAATTCTGTTAAATTCAACGCTTCATCAGAAGTCATTACAAACGAGTGGTCTACTTTTAACCCCGGTAAAGTTTTCGGTTCCGAACCTGTAGCAACTAACACATTTTTAGGAATTAGCATGGTATTTTCTTGCCCGTCCCCATGTTCAATCGATATCGTTCCAGCCATAGGTGAAAAAATACTTGGTCCTAAAATACGACCATGGCCATAATACGTATCAATTTTCCCTTTCTTCATTAATCCCTTGACACCTTGATGCAACTGGTCAACGATTTTTTGTTTTCGTTCTTGTACTAAAGGAAACTTCAATGTAGCTGCTTCGGTTTCTATTCCATAAAAAGCTGCCTGTTTCGTTTGTCTATATACTTCAGCACTTCGTAAAAATGATTTTGAAGGAATACAACCACGATGTAAACAAGTGCCACCTAGTTCTCGCTTTTCTACAACAGCTACTTTCATTCCAAGTTGGGAAGCGCGAATAGCTGCTACATAACCGCCAGTTCCTCCTCCAAGTACAACTAAATCATATTCTGTTGCCAATCCATTCACTCCTTTTATCCAGTTTTATTATCATAAATCTTTGCTTGTTCTTCTCCACGTAAAACACGCAACGCCCCTTCGTTTAATGCCTGTAATTCATCCTCACCAGGATAAACAATTGTATCGGCTATCCAGTCTACACGCTCCACAATCATATCTGTAAAGGTCTTACCATGAGCAAGGCCACCTGTTAATACAATGGCATCTACATTCCCTTTTAATACAGCACTTAAAGCAGCAATTTCTTTAGCGACTTGATAAGCCATTGCTTCATATACTTTTTTAGCATACGAATCTCCCTGAGAAATTCGTCGTTCAACTTCCATTGCATCACTTGTTAGTAAATAGCCCATTAACCCGCCGTTACCAACAATTTTACGCATGATTTCTTCTAAGTAATATTGGCCTGAAAAGCACATCGATACTAAGTCACCAACAGGAACAGTACCTGCTCTCTCTGGAGAAAAAGGACCTTCTCCATGTAAACCATTGTTAACATCAATTACTCTACCATGATGATGGGCACCTACCGTAATACCGCCACCCATATGTGTCACAATAAAATTCATTTTCTCGTATACGCCACCAAGTTGTTTAGCTACTCGTCTAGCAACGGCTTTTTGATTAAGTGCGTGAAAAATACTTTTTCTAGGAAGTTCAGGTATACCAGAAAAACGGGCTATTTCAGCAAGTTCGTCTACTACGACGGGATCTACAATATATGCTGGTATATGAAGGGAAGAAGCAATTTCATTTGCGATGATACCACCTAAGTTGGAGGCATGATGCCCGTTATACCCTCTTTCTAAATCAATAATCATCGCTCCATTTACTTCATATGTTCCGCCTGCAATTGGTCGAATTAATCCACCTCTTGCACAAACAGCATCCAATTTAGAAACACTAATCCCTTCATAATCAAGTTGTTCTAATATTACATTTTTACGAAAGGATTTTTGTTCACTAATAGATATAAACCCCTGTAATTCATCAACAGAATGGCGAATAGTTGTTTCAAAAACGCATCCCTCATTATCAAACACACCTATCTTCGTTGATGTAGAACCTGGATTGATAACAAGCGTTCTAAAGATTTCTTGCAATACATATCCCCCTCCACAATTTGTGGTTTGCAAATAGCTTTTTACTTTGTAGCCATCCGTGCAAAAGCAAACACGAATGGCTTCTATTTATCTTCTACTTAAAATATGATGACCATTTAACAAAAATTGACTCCTAGAACGATTTTCAGATTTAATTCTTTCTTCAGCCATTCGATTTGCAGCTAAGTAAGTAGGTATATTATCTCGTCTAGCGATGGCAAATACTTTTAGCAAGCTGTCATATATAGTTTCTACCTTCTTCATAGCCCGATCGTAATTATATCCTTGTAATTCATCAGCAACATTAATAACTCCGCCAGAGTTAATGACATAGTCTGGTGCATAAACAACCCCTTGCTTGTGAATCATATCACCATGTCGTGACTCTTTCAATTGATTATTAGCTGATCCAGCAATAACTTTTGCTTTTATTCTTGGAATAGTGTCATCATTTATCGTGGCTCCAAGTGCACAAGGTGCATAAATATCACAATCCACATCATAAATTGCATCCGGTTTAACTGCTTTTGCATTGAAAGCTTCTACTGCTCTTTGCACAGCTTGTTCATTAATATCTGTTACTACTAAATTAGCTCCTTCTTTATGTAGATGTTCACAAAGAGCATAAGCGACATTACCTATACCTTGAACTGCAACTGTCTTTCCTGTTAAAGAATCATCACCAAATGCTTCTTTAACAGCAGCTTTCATGCCTTTATATACACCATAACCAGTTACTGGAGAAGGGTTTCCGGAAGACCCTGATTCAGGTGAGATGCCCGTCACAAAATCGGTTTCCATATGGATGGTATCCATATCTTGCACGGTTGTACCTACATCCTCTGCTGTAATATACCTTCCATTCAAACCTTGGATATAACGACCAAAAGCACGAAACATTTCAGGGTTTTTATCTTGTTTCGGATCACCAATGATAACCGTTTTCCCGCCACCTAAGTTTAGTCCGGCTGCAGCATTCTTATAAGTCATTCCTTTAGCTAAACGAAGCGCATCTTCAAGAGCATCCGCTTCTGTTTCATAGGTCCACATTCTTGTTCCACCTAAAGCAGGGCCTAAAGTTGTATCGTGGATGACAATAATTGCTTTCAACCCAGAATTCTTATCTTGACAAAAAACGACTTGTTCATAATCATCTTGTTCCATGTAGCGAAATAGTTCCATTAAGATCTCCTCCTATTTGGATTAGTTGTCATAATCGCTAGTGATAGCGAATATAATTTGCTTTCAACAGTATCTGCTCGTGACGTTAAAATAATCGGTGCTTTAGCTCCGCAAATAAGGGCAGCTACTTTTGCTTGTGCATAATAAATAAATGATTTATATAAAGCATTGCCCACTTCAATGGAGGGGGCGAGAAGAATATCTGCATTTCCTGCAACTTCTGATGAAATACCTTTTTGAGCTGCTGCTCGCTCTGAAACAGCATTATCAAATGCTAAAGGTCCATCAATAAAACAGTTTTTTATTTGCCCTCTTCGTTGCATTTGCGTGAGTATAGCAGCATCCATCGTAGACTGCATGCTAAGATTCACTTTCTCTACCGGCGCTAGAGCAGCTACTTTTGGTACCTCTATCCCAATACTTTGTGCAACTTGTACTGCATTTTCAATAATAGTCACTTTTTGTTGCATATCTGGAGCAATATTCATTGCTGCATCTGTTAATATCACAAGTTTTTCTTGACTTGGAACTTCAAAGACTGCAGTGTGTGATAAAATTTTTCCAGTTCGCAATCCATACTCTTTATCAAGAACTGCTTGCAAAACATCTTTTGTTGAGATGTTTCCTTTCATTAATATATCCGCTTGCTTTCGGCTTACTGCTTTAACGCTTAAATGTGCAATCGCAATTAAATCGGCTGCATGTTGAATAGAGACTTTTTCTTTATAATTGGATAAATGTAGCCCTATTCGTTTTGCTTTTTCCTTGATTTTCTCTTCATCTCCAACAAGTAAAAATTGGCAAAGATTTTCTTCAAGAGCTATTTTTACAACTTGTAATATACCTTCATCTTCAGCATTTGCAATGGAAACAATATTTCCTTCTTTCTTTTTAGCTGCGATTTTTAATTGGTCTAAACTGCCCATATTTCCCTCCTATCTTCTCTGCCATAGTTATTCTGCAAATACTATGCCAAAAGAATAATCGTTGTAAGCGCTTCACTTAAATACTACTCACCTGCAATTTGTTGCGCACACCTGCAATCTATTGCAGGTCAGGCTTTGCAATTTGATGTTTTTCCATTTTATAGTAAAGGTTTCGAATTGAAATTTGCAACGACTTGGCCGTTTTTGTTTTATTATAGTCATTTTGCTCATATACTTGAGTAATATAATTTCTTTCATATTCTTCCATTGCCTGTGGTAAAGATGGAGAGCTTGTTTGAAGTGCTGGTGAAAAACTTGACTTCCATTCCTGATTTCCTAAATGAGGCAGATGGGATTGTTGTATTGTTTTTTCTTGTATCCCCATATAAATCATAGCCCTTCCTATCACATTTTCTAGTTCACGAATGTTTCCTGGCCAATGATAATAATTTAAATGAGTTATAGCATCCTCAGAAATTTTTTGCACGTCTCTTCCGTAATCTTGATTAATTTTTGTAATGATATGCTTCGTAAGTAATGGAAGGTCAGAAAGTCTCTCCTTTAAAGATGGAATAAATATAGGTAAACGGTTCAATCGATAATATAGGTCTTCACGAAATGTTTTTGCCATAATTGCTTTTTCGAGATTTACATTGGTTGCTGCAATCACACGCACATCAATCGTAATTGGCGTCGTTCCTCCAACACGTACAATTTCATTTTCTTGTAACACTCGTAATAATTTTGCTTGCATGTGTAAAGACAATTCACCAATCTCATCTAAAAATATACTCCCGTTATTTGCTTCTTCAAAGAAACCTTTTTTTCCACCTCTTTTAGCACCAGAAAAAGCTCCTTCTTCATAGCCAAACAACTCACTTTCTAATATCGTTTCAGCAATAGCTGCGCAATTAACCCGTATAAATTTATAGTGTTTACGGTCACTTTCATTATGAATGGCGTGAGCAAATAATTCTTTTCCAGTACCAGATGCGCCTCGAAGCAAAACAGTAGCAGGTGTCCTCGCGCCTACTTTCGCTTGCTCTAAAGCAATTTTCATTTCTGGAGAAGTACCAATAATATCCTTAAATGTATACTTTGCTTCCAAATTACGTATAATCTGTCTTGCACGCTTTAGTTCATTGGTTAATGACTGCACTTCGGAAATGTCGTGAAGTACACCGACACTGCCTTTTAATTTACCATCTACAATTACAGGAGCAACGTTGACATATACTTCTTTCTTATTTGGGCCAACTTTCATTAATACTCCTCTTATGGGTCTTCTCGTTTGTAAGACCCTCATATGTACACTCTCTCCCTCAGAAATATCCGTAGTTGCTGGTTTGCCAATTACATCAGAGGCAGCTAATCCAGTGATTTTAGTATAGGCAGGATTTATCATTAACCCAAGACCTTGTTCGTCTACAACACTGATTGCTTCATCAGAAGAATGAATAATTGCTTCTAGCATCGTTTTAATCTCTTTTAAGTCTGTGTTTTCTTCTGCTAAATGTACGACTTCCGTAATATCTTTAAAAACAGCAAACGCACCTAGTAGACTATTGTCTGACCGTATAATTGGAATCCTTGTTGCAATAATCTGTTTCCCGTTTTCTAAAGTTAATTTTTGATTAATTTCCTTTCTACGGTTTTTTAACACTTCAGTAAGACGTGTACGATAAATGACTTTTTCTATATGTTCTCCTTCAAGTAGTCTGTGCTTTGAGGTATTAATAATCTTTTCTGCACTTTTATTAACAAAAGTGATAAACCCATTAGTATCGACGACAATCATGCCATCACGTATATTGTTTAATATCAACTCTTGATTTAGCATTTGTAGTTCTATTTCTTCTAACAGCTCTTGTTTTTCATCAAATAGCTCAGAAATGATATAAGCAACTGTCCCTGGAATAATTACTGTCCTTCGATTACGTCGCTGTAATAGTGCTTCTAATACAAATTCATTACCAGTTGCTTCAATGATAATATCAATATTTTCATCAATCCATTTTTTCCACGAACGCCCTATAGGAATGTCCCATTTTTCTGCCGCTACTAGACCGGGAGCAGACGTATTCGTGTCCACGATAGCTACGACTTTCATAGTTTGAGTAGCATGGAGAATTTTTAATATTGCACTCCCACCTTTACCAGCACCAACAATAAGAACGCGTTTCATTCCATCCCACCTTGCATTTTTTTGCATACTTTTATCTTACGTTAGTCTGCAAAGTAATGCAATATGTGTATTTCATTTATTTCTATAGTCAATCTTGAAGTGGTGTTTTCCTTTATTCCTTTTTCTATCCTTTTTTGCTATACTATACTTGACAATAATGAAGGAGAATTTTCAATGATCCGAATCATAGCCATACTTATTTTGTTTATCCCGGGTTTAATAGCTGCTATTGGCATTAAGTTAATGAGAGACACATTATTTGCTACTTTCTATCCAATATTTTTACATAGTAGTATTCAGTTCATTATTGGGCTTATACTATTCTTGGCTGGACTTGCTTTCATAGGTGGTTTCATTATACACCGTGATCGAAAACGACAAAAAAATCAGCAACAAAAAAGGAATTGTTATACAAATGGGGACTAAGTCTCCATTTTTTTAATTGTAGACATTCAACATTACCTTCTATATGCTTCCCTTCACTTAAAGTAAGTACATTCATTTTTATTCTTTATAATGTGAAAATAAACAGAATTTATGATATGATGAAAAATAAAAAATCAGCGGGAGGAATTCACACGTGAAAGTTGCAAAATTTGGAGGGAGCTCTGTAGCTAGTGCCGAACAAATAAAGAAAGTTGCCAACATTATAAAGAAGGACCTCCAAAAAAAATTTATTGTCGTTTCTGCTCCAGGTAAACAACATAAATCAGACCAAAAAATGACGGACATGTTCATTCAATTATGGAAAGCAAGCCAACAGGAAACTTCTTTAGAGCCATATATTGATCCAATCATTAAAAGATTTACTGAAATTGTAGAACAGTTAGGCTTGTCTTTCATTATTGTGGGGGAAATTAAAGAGTCCATTAATAAGCTATTACATATGGAGGAAGCACCCATTAGCAAATTAGATGCTTTAAAAGCAATTGGTGAGGATAGTTCAGCTAAAATTCTTAGCGCTTATCTTACTTCAATTGGTTTAGAAGCACGTTACGTAAACCCTCGCGAAGCTGGTATAATGGTCAGTGATGAACCAGGTAATGGAAAAATATTGCCAGAAAGTTTTGAGATGATATATAATTTACGCTCTACAAAAGGTATTTCAGTTATTCCTGGTTTTTTTGGATATACAAATGCTGGAAAATTAATTACATTTTCACGTGGTGGTTCTGATATTACCGGATCCATTATAGCCGCTGGAGTTAAAGCGGATCTATATGAAAATTATACAGACGTTGACTCTGTTTACGCAGTTAATCCTTCCATCGTAGACAACCCTAAAAAAATAACAACACTTACGTATAAAGAGATGCGTGAATTGTCTTATGCAGGATTTTCCGTGTTTCATGATGAAGCATTAATTCCTGCATATCGTGAAAAAATACCAGTATGCATTAAAAATACAAATAATCCGCAAGCAACTGGCACATTCATTGTTTCTGAGAAAAAACCAAGCGAAAAATGTGTTGTTGGCATTGCCAGTGACACTGGTTTTTGTAGTATCTATATTAGTAAATACTTGATGAACAGAGAAATTGGTTTTGGACGTAAAGTGCTCTCTATTTTAGAAGAGGAAGGTATTTCCTTTGAACATGCTCCTTCAGGTATTGATGATTTATCAATTATTATTCGGGAAAAACATTTACCCCTAGAAAAAGAAAAGCAAGTTTTAAAACGTATTCAAAAGGTGTTATGCCCTGATTTAATCTCTATTCATCGTAATCTCGCTATGATTATGATTGTGGGAGAAGGACTTGTGCGTACAATTGGCGTCGCTCAAAAAGCAACGTCCGCCATTTCTAGTGCGAATGTAAATATTGAAATGATTAATCAGGGGTCATCAGAAGTTTCTATGATGTTTGGCATTATAGCTGACGATCTAGAAAAAGCTGTTCAATCATTATACAATGCTTTTTTTGTCAATTAAAATCTTTTTCATTCAAATAAAAAACATATCCCTTATATTTTGGAGGGATATGTTTTTTATTTGAAAACTTTTCAACTCGCTTTATGCTCTAACCGTAAATGGTCAGCCACCATCGCAATGAATTCTGAATTTGTTGGTTTTGCTTTTGAAATGCTGATTGTATATCCAAATAAAGCAGAAATAGAATCAATATTCCCTCTACTCCACGCTACTTCAATAGCATGACGAATGGCACGTTCAACACGTGAAGCAGTAGTATTGTATTTCTTAGCTATATCTGGATATAAAACCTTTGTGATAGAACCAAGCAGCTCAATATCATTAAATACCATCGTAATGGCTTCTCGTAAATACATATAACCTTTAATATGCGCAGGAACTCCTATTTCATGAATAATGTTGGTGATACTTGCTTCTAAATCTTGTTTTTTCCTTTCTTTTCGCTGAACTTTTGAAACACCAACAGAGTAAGAGGAGCTGCCCTGTACTTGCCTTATTTGCTCAGCTAAGTTATCTAAATCAAAAGGCTTCAAAATAAAATAAGCGGCACCTAGATCTACTGCTTTTTTCATCACTTCTTCTTGCCCAAAAGCTGTAAGCATAATGACGTGTGGAGGATCCTCTTTCGAAGAACGTAGTGTATTTAGAACAGCAAGCCCATCCACATGTGGCATAATGATATCTAGAATTAAGACATCTGGTTCTAAATCATCCAGCATGGTCAAGCAATCTCTTCCATTAAACGCCGTACCAATAACTTCAATATCCGATTGTTCTTCAAAATAATCTTCCATAAGCTTAATCAATTCCCGATTATCATCTACTAAACAAATTTCAATCTTTTCCACAAAAGCTCCTCCTTTTATGTAGTACATTACTTCTCTTTATTCTACATATTCTACATAAATGTAAATTATCCTTTTTTTATTTAAAAAACATTGGTTTTTTTGAGATTTGCTTTATTTTACTCAATATTTCTAAAATAAACGACTACATTCGATAAATAAAGATAGATATTTGTCGAATAATATTTGTAGATTTTACAGAAATAAGGTTAAAAGCGCTATAGAAACAGTACATGAAATCGTCAATCGCTTTTCAACATATGTTTCTCAGAGAAAACTTTTTTTACTTTAAATAAGTATACCACAATTACTTCAAATTCTTAGCTTTGTCCAATTTAACTTTTCTCACATCGTAAAAAAGACTTGAATTGGAAAAAATCCAACCAAGCCTTTCATTTAACTTACTTTTTTTGGTGATGAAGTAGCTGTATTAATACCAGCTTCCTCTAGCATAAACTTAATGTGGACGCCATACCCTGATGTAGGATCATTTACAAATACGTGAGTGACCGCCCCAATAATTTTTCCATTTTGTATAATAGGACTTCCACTCATCCCTTGTACAATTCCTCCTGTTTTATTGAGCAATTCCTTATCTTTTATTTGAATAACCATTCCTTTTGTTGCTGCATTTTTCTGAGGTACACTGCTAACAACTTCGACATCGTATTCTTTTATCTCCTCACCGGCAAGTACTGTCAAAATTTTTGCAGGTCCTTCTTTCACCTCGTTAGGTAGAGCTACAGGTAATGGTTTTTTTATTTCCTCTAAATTTTGATTTAACTTTCCAAAAATACCAAATGCGGTATTTTTTGTAATAGATCCAATTTTATCTTCAGCTGCTGAAAAAGTTGCTTGTTTTTCTCCTGGTATACCATTATTTCCTTTTTCAATGGAGGTCACAGAAGATCGTACGATAGAGCCATTATTAATTTCTATAGGCTTTTGGGTATCCATGTCGGAAATGACGTGACCTAAAGCTCCATATTTCTTGGAATTTGGATCATAAAAGGTCATCGTGCCTATTCCTGCAGCAGAGTCTCTTATATATAATCCGATTTGATAATTATTTTCTTTTTCATCCAAAGCTGGCTCTAATTCGGTAGAAATTGTTTTCTTTCCTCGCTTTAATTTTATATCCAACACATTTTTTGATTGTCCGGCTTGTTTTACAAACGGTTTTACATCTTTCATCTTTTTAACTTCTTTTCCATCAATTTCTAAAATAACATCGCCGACTTGAATATCTGCTTTTTCCCCAGGTGAAACTCTGCCCGTTTTTCCCTTTACTAAATGATGACCAACAACGAGTACACCCTTGGTTTGTAACTGAACCCCAATGGATTGTCCACCGGGTATAATTTTTATTTCTTCCTTTGATTGTGCTTTTGTTTGTTGAATAGGTAATCCAGTAAATTGATGAAGTGTAGAAGTATCTTCTGGACTCATGCTAGTTGCTGTAGTAGCTGCTTGTGTAATTCGACTTTCCGCTTTAAATAGGCTTGTAATAACAGGAAGCGCAAGTAAGGCAAGCATTGTCATAAAGCATATACCGAAACGTAATATTTTGTTGTGCTTTGTTCGCAAATTCATTCACTCTCCTCTTTTCATACCCAAACCACCTTTTATCTGTACCTTTAATTTAAGCTTTTTGTCGATGATTTAAACTGGTGAAAGATAAGCAAGCTTGCCTAACATTACCTACAGCTTTTTTATTTGTTATGTATATTGTTTTTGAGAAAACAAAACTAATTTTTCATCTTTTTCACATTGATATTAACTTCTCAACTAAACGATACAACCTAATTTGGCGAATTTATTCTTAAAAGCCAACCGTTTTACTTATACTACAAAGTCATTTTTGACAAAAGAAAAAGCCAGATAGTTTATTTTCTGGCTTTTTACTATAAATTATGCTCTTTTCCTTTAAATTGGATCGCCATTTCTAACATTTCTCTAGCATGATCCACCGCTGTATCTGTAAGCTTTGTTCCTGTAATCATTCGAGCAAGTTCATTGATTTGCAATTTTTGGCTTAATTCATGGACAGTTGTAGATGTCCGTTGATTCATTACTTCTTTTTCAATTAATTTATGTGTATCAGCCATAGCCGCCACTTGCGGAAGATGTGTAATGCATAAAACTTGTGACTTCTGTGAGATGTGATATATCTTTTCAGCAATCGCTTGCGCCACTCTACCACTTACTCCAGTATCTACTTCATCAAAAATGACACTTGTAACACCTTGATGTCTTGCAAATATTTTCTTCAGACTTAACATAATCCTAGATAGCTCTCCTCCAGAAGCTACTTTATTTAAGGGTTTAGGAGGTTCACCTGGATTTGTGGAGATCAAAAATGTCACATCATCCATTCCATTTTTATGCAAATGCTTATCTAGTTCTTTTTGTGGTTCGATATTCTTAGCAAAATCGACCTTAAATTCCGTCTTTCCTAAGTAAAGGTCTTTTAATTCTTCATGAATTTCCTTTGTCAAAGCCTCTGCAGCTTTTATTCGGATATCACGCAATTCTTGAGCTTCCAAAAAAGCATCCTTGGCTTTTTCTTTTATTTGTTGTTCGAGTTTGGATATATGAGAATCTTTATTGCTTATTTCTTCTACTTCTTCTTCTATCTTTGCCATATAAGTTAACATATCCGAAACAGTAGGACCATATTTTCTTTTTAACCGATTAATTTCGTTTAAACGAGCTTCAATTTCATTTAGGCGTTCTGGGTCAAATTGCAACGTTTCAATTTGATTTCCTAAGTCATAGGTCAATTCTTCTAACCCATAGTAATAATTTGCAATATCTTCTGCTTTTTGTGCTAGGGAAGCGTCATAGTTACTATTATCTTGCAACGCTATTTGCGCCTGATTGACCCAATCAAGCCCTTTCTGTTCGCCATAAAGAGAATTGTAAGCAAGTTGTAAGGATGAATAAATACGCTCAAAATTAGCTAAAGTATTCCTTTCTTCTTCCAATTGCTTGTCTTCATTAGGTTGTAATTGGGCTTCTTCTAATTCCCGCAACTGGAATTGCAACAAATCTAATCGTTGAGCTGTTTCTTGTTCATTTTCACTCAATTTACGATAACGATTTTTTAATTTAGATAATTGGTCATATAATTTCAAGTATTCTTTTTTCGCCTTATTAATTAATTCAGGCTGGTATAAATCCAACAAATCTAAATGATGCTCAGGATTCATAAGGGACTGTGTTTCGTGCTGACTATGAATATCAATTAATGTCCTTCCAAATTCGCGTAGGACAGCTAAAGTTACTAATTTGCTATTAACACGACAAATACTTTTCCCATTTGCTGTTATGGTACGTCTAAGTACAAGTTGCTGGTCTTCACTTTCAATGCCATACTGCTCGCAAATGGTATACACAGGATGTGAATCATGATCAATAATAAATAAACCTTCAATATCTGCCTTTTTAGCACCATGACGGACAAATTCAACAGAACCTCTACCTCCAGCGAGCAATTGAACCGCATCAATAATAATTGATTTACCAGCTCCCGTTTCACCTGTTAAAACGGTTAATCCTTCATTAAAAGTAACGGAAAGCTTGTTGATTATCGCAAAATCCTGAATGGACAATTCCGTAAGCACGACATAATTCCCCACTTTCGTATTACAACATCTCGATAAAACGTTCTTTTATCGTTAAAGCGTCTGCCTCTGTTCTGCATATAATTAAACAAGTATCATCACCACAAATAGTCCCCATTATTTCTTCCCAATCCAGCTGGTCAATTAAAGCACCAACAGCGTGAGCATTTCCCGGGAGTGTTTTGAGTACGATAAAATGGCTTGCATAATCAATTTTAACAAATGCGTCCATGACTAAACGCTTTAATTTATCTAATGGATTAAAGCGTTGGTCTGCAGGCAAACTGTATTTATATGTTCCATTTGCTGTTGCTACTTTTACCAAGTGTAATTCTTTAATATCTCTGGAAACCGTTGCTTGTGTTACATTATAGCCTAAGTTTTTTAATCGATCTACAAGTTCATCTTGCGTTTCAATTTCATTATCCGTAATTAATTCCCTTATCTTTATATGTCGTTGTATTTTGCTCATCAGGTGCCTCCATTTCTTAAACTTACACGATAAGAAAGTATGCAATCTTAAGCATTATAGCAAACATGCTCTTACACTGTGCTAAAATTTTTAAGATTACTTATTGTTTTGTTTTTTTCGAGCTAATGCTTCATGTGCTTCAGAGACTAAGCTTTCAATTTCGTGATCAGAAAAATCTTTAGTCGCTGGTTTATGTTTTTCCCAGCCTAAATGCAACAAAAACTCAATATTTCCATCTCCTCCAGTTATAGGAGAAAAAGTTAAATCTAATATCTGAAATTTTTCTTGCGCTGCAAAGTCAATAATCTGTCTCAAAACAGCTTGGTGCACACGGCTGTCTCGAACAACTCCTTTTTTGCCTACTTGTTCTTTTCCTGCTTCAAATTGTGGTTTAACTAGTGCTACAACATCACTGTTATTTTCCAATAAATGCTTTAAGACTGGCAAAAGTAAGCGTAGTGAAATAAACGAAACATCAATAGAAGCAAAATTTGGTTTACCGTTTTCCAGCATGCCCACCGTAACATAACGAAAATTCGTTCGTTCCATTACAATAACTCGGTCATCATTTCTAAGTTTCCAATCAAGCTGATTATAACCAACATCAATGGCATAACATAAGGATGCACCATTCTGCAATGCACAATCTGTAAAGCCACCAGTAGATGAACCTATGTCCATTACAATTTTATCCGTTACTGTAAGTGAAAAAGTCTTTAGCGCTTTTTCGAGCTTTAAACCTCCACGTCCAACATAAGGTAATAATTTTCCTTTTACCGTCAAATTTATTGATTCATCTACTTGCATTCCTGGCTTGTCTAATCTTTGTTGATCAGCAAACACGAGACCAGCCATAATTAAACGCTTTGCTTTTTCCCTTGTAGCGGCAAGTGATTTTTCTACTAATAACACATCAAGTCTTTTTTTACTCATACAGGCAAATTCCCTTTTATTAATTTTTAGGTAGTACACTTATTTTAAGTTTATTTTCCATAATGGAAATGACTTTTCCTGCAAAAAAAATGATTTTTGTTGAAGCATTAATGGCAAAAAATTTGCCCATTGCTTTTCCACCAACTGTAAGGGCTGCGACAACACTTGTTAGCACTACAGAAATGATAATTTGAACGGAAGAACCCTCGCCATGACCTAAAAGATTAGCCATTTGCAGTACTACAATTGCTGAAGCAGTTCCACTTACAATTCCAGAAATATCACCAATAACATCATTACAAAAACTGGCGAATCGATCGGCATTTCTAATAATAATCACTGCTTCTTTTGCCCCAGTTACTTTTTCTGAAGCCATTGCATGGAATGGAGCCTCATTAGCTGCTGTCGATGCTATACCTAACATATCAAAAACAACACCAACGAAAACGATAACAAATACAATAAAAAGTCCGATAAACCAGGCAACACCACTTAATATTGAAGAAGATATAACTGAAAAAATAGCCGCTAACACAAAAGTGATAACGGCAATAGTTAAACTAAATTTAATCGATCGTTTTACATGTGATTTCATTTCATACCTCATTATTTTAATACTTGTACATTATTTTATACTATGTATAACAGGAATGGTCATTTAAAAGGTAAAAACTGCGGCTTAGGTCCAGTAGGTTTTCCCAAATGGTTACCCCGTGTTGCCACAAAGGCGGTTCCCCTTTAAAACCATCTTAGCTTTGTCACCAAGAGCTAGACTGGATTACCACTTAGTCCACACTATAATCCCTTTTAAATGTCGAATGAACAGTCTAGGAGATTTCCTCAGCAGTTCTTAACCGTCCCCTAGCCTCTTTTGCAGTGCTGATTTCATAGAGATTACAACATAAAATTAGTGGCCACCTAATTTCATGTTTTATTGCCCTAATCCCCTCAGTCACCACTCAAGGCAGGCTACGCTGCATATCAGGTGTCCCTTACCGTCTACTGCAGGTTCATACCCCATTCCATAATGACAACTAGGCTTAGCTGTTACTACAGAGATGGGCCTCCGCGGAAATCGGGTCAACGCCCACATGCCTTTGTGGATCGCCCGATAACCTTAACTCCCAGCACAGACCCAAAGCTGGGCGCCTCAAGCCTGCACAAGGAACTTCATCGATGTGCCCTTTGGCGAATTTTTAGGCTCGCCTTCAGGTGCGGAGAACTGACTAGAATACTGCACCATTCCT
>NZ_JABXHF010000067.1:0-21877 GCF_013393565.1 Virgibacillus sp. | reverse complement strand
ACCAGTTCTGTTTTGGTAAGATGGGTGTAGGACATGTCAGATACACTCTCCTTAACTTTGGTTGGTTATTCGTTGAGTATATCATGACATGTCTTTTTTGGTGTCTCGCTTAATTTTACAATCTAGATTGATAAAGGATCCTCTGTACAATCTATTGCTGATAATGCAAATAGATTTGGAGTATATAATAAGTATGGACAGTGGATTGGAATTCCTTTATGGGTTCATAGAAGGTGTTCAAGTCCAATGTTTACCATTTCTAATGAAATTGCTTATGATAATAAAATGGTCTTAGCTAAAAAGGAAAAGCTTGGAGAAAGCGCATGGTTTCATTGTATAGGTAGTGCAATTAATCGCCAATTTGTAAAAGAACAAGCATACTTTGTTGCGGAAAAGATCGCCTCACAATGGAAAAATGGTATAGAGCCACCAGATATATATGTAATCACTCCTTTTACCGCTGTTAAAGACGGTATTAAGAACATTGTAAAAGCACGCTTAAAGCAAGAAGGTATTCCAATTCGAGATATAAGTAGCTGGATTATTAAATCAATAGGAACCGTTCATACATTTCAGGGCAGGCAGGGAGGCAGATATTGTTTATTTTGTAGCTGGAACAGATGAAAAAAGCGATAGCGCTGCCAATTGGTCATGTTCTAAGCCTAATCTAATTAACGTGGCTGTGACAAGAGCAAAAGAAGAATTTTACATGGTAGGGGATTATAAACGTCTTTCAAAAAAAGAATATTATAAAACTATTGCAGGAAATATTGGTGAAGTTTACAATCTTGAAAATAGCAGGTATGTAATAAAGAAATAGAAAACGTTCTTATTATGATAACATGAAATTATAGAAAAGAAGCTTGTTTTATAAAATAAGAATATTAAATCCCCACACGCTATAAGTGGGGATTTAATAGCTATATACGTTTTGTTCAATAAACTTTTGAAATCTTTGAGAGGGGTTTTTGGATGAAGGAAAGCAGCATAAAAAAAGGCATGCTATATGCAAAGAAAACTCTTGAAATGGAGAACTTAAAGGTAAGTGAAGAACAGACTAATTTAGTCAGAGAAAGCTTAAATGGAGAAATTTCTCACGATCAATTTATTAAAAAAGCTTTAGAGTTAGCAAATGAAAGTATAACCCAATCAAAATAATACTATGAAGGTGACAGATATGTTTTATTGAACCTCTCGTGACTTTGGTTATAAGGGGTTTAAAACTAGCTAGTTACAAAACCTCAAATACCGTTTCTATGTTTTTAGGAATATAATTCTTATTAATTTTCTGTGTTTGACAAACAGCATATTCCATAGCTTCTAACAAGGATTCAACAGCTTCCTTGCTAAATTGGTTCCCCAGAAAAATTTAATCCATCAGCGTTTTGCAAATCCTCTTTAGTCTTTTCCATTTTTTTAGCAATATATCTCCCGTCTTTTTCGGTTAGTTCATTCCGATTATCATTTCTTTTGTCTGTCCTACCTAGTAAGTAGTCTACAGATACATCGTAGAAATCAGCTAAATTGTTTTAGTGTATCGTATCAGGTCGTCTAGTCCCTTGTTCATAATTCGCTAATTTACCTCTAGAAGCAGTTTAATATTGGATTATATTTTTTTGTTTTCTTAAATAAACAAGTCGTTTTTTTAACGTTTTTTCACCTTTAATTATCATTATAGGAAATAAAGTGTTTCTAGTCTATAAAGGACGCAGGATGTTTCTGTTGTTGGAGGTTGAAGCTAGTATACATCAAAAATAATAGATTGTAGAGGAGACAAATCTCGTCAAAAAGTATCTAAATGGTATTACACCATAAATGCTTGTCTCTATTGAAGAGGAGATAGAACCACTTCTTTACATTTAGCGAAAAACATCGCTGCGTATTATGGTTTATCAATTGATGAAAATTTTTTTGAAAAAAAGCAAACGATTCGTTTCCTTGATCAAAAGCTATCCATTTAGATAACCTAATACCCAAATTTTTGTTTTAAGTATTTAGGTTCTGTTGTCGAACCGAATTTACCGTGTGCTTAAAGGAAAAAAGCAAGATCAAATATTCAAAAATTGTATTAAAATATGTGCATTTATGAGATTACCCCAAACGGAGTTTTTAATGCAGAAAAGCAAGTAACTAAAAATGATAGGGCAGTCCATCTATTCATTTTGCATATGTTAAGAAGAGGGGGGATTTCATGACGAAGCAAAATGAAAAGAAGCGTCCAAAGAGAAAAAGTCATTTAAAGCTTGGAAAGGAAACGTTTGGCGACATGCCAATGGAAGAATGTTTCCGAAAAGCATTTGAACCCTATTTCAATCCAGATAAAGCAAAGAGCACTTATTTAAGCAGGCTTGAATAAGCCTCCTTTTTTTCAGATGGACAAGCACATATCTACTTTACTGTTCATTATAAATCAAAAATTATACGAATAAAGCAAATATTTAACGAGGCGGTGTTTGAAAATGCAACATGTGCATTAATAAGAATACCTAGGAGTGTATACTGCCCCACTTTACCAAAAGATGAAACGTTTACAGGTTGGAGAAAGCCTTCAATGTGGTGAAGCATGTATTACGTATACAAAGTTCAATTTGTACGAACTTACGTCCTAGGAAAATTCATGGATGCTATTCCACTTTAGACAAGTGTTATAAAAGAGTGTGTGAGGTGTAACGAATGGGTGGAGGAAACATTAAAAGATATAGTTGTAAAGGCTATAAATTATGCTACAGGACAGGGATAAATTGAGCTTGGAATTTATTTGGCCTGCTTGCAAATCTTATATCTATGCCTGATTCCTGTGAAATTAAAAAACTGCTGAAAACCTAGCGACTTACATGAATAAATGCATCATGATTGGAATAGGTGGTCGAATTCAAACTCGCCGATTTAAAGGTAAAGACAAAAAACCGTTTTGTTACTGAAGTTTTAGTGGGAGTGTTCAATTCATAGAAAGCAAAATAAAAATTCAGAGCGCTTTAACATCCCACAACTAAGCCAAATCACAACAGAAAGTTTCATCAAAATGATTTTAATCCCCTCTTAAGGAAGAACACAACCTACCGATAAATTACAGCAATTTAATTTAATTGAATTATTTACAAAGATGGGGAAATAGACATACATATGAAGATGAGGTTATTTATCCAAAATTGAATATCTCACGAGCCAAATATTATCAAATGAAGAAAAAGGCATTGGAAGAGCATTGTTTGGTCATGAATTTTGATTGAGCAATCCATAAATTCTAAGAATGCACTTTAAATCTAGCTTGAACTAGACAATGTAAGAAGCAAACTGTTTCTTAATTTCTTAATATTTCCAATGGGTGGTTTGAACTGATTTTAAATTTTATAAAGACAATTTGGTTCGTTTCATTAGGACTATAATAGGTATACTTCTTTTGCAAGGTATAAGTTGGTTGTTGCATACCGACTTTGTTACCAATTTTTTTATTTCTGATTTGAGTGATAGTCTCTAATGATTTTTGATATAACTCTGGATTATAAGGTTCTTTTTTCTTTAAAAAGTGATAAATTGCAGTTAACAACATTCGTGCAAGCGGTTTCGGATTTTAGGATATTTTTCACTTTTGGCTATAGCAGTTTGCACACTGTACCAAAAGGGCTTGATATAAACACCAGTTTTTGAAACCCGTACTAGTTTTTTCTTGCCAGCACTTTCATTATTCGTAGGTGTTAGTCCTGCTCAGGAACATAAAAGCTTAACTGTAGGAAACACATCCATATTAACGCCTATTTCGGAAACCAAGAAACCACGGCAATGGCTGAAAAGATGTTCTTAAAAAACGGAACAGTTAGATTAAATTAATTTCTTCTCTACAGGGCTCGACAAGAGAAAGTATCAACCATACTACTAATCGGTATCAGTTCATTCTTTCTACTGAGAAGAAAAAAGTTTAATAGATAAAAGGAGAGTTTCAAACTAGCTCTCCTTTTATCATGATATGCACTTTTCTATAAGTTATATTTGATTAATCAAATATATAGTAGATTTCCATAGCTACAATGTTATAATATCCCTAAGTGTATAAGGCTTTCATGGTTGGTGGCTCACCCCTTTAATAAGAAAGGGGGTGAGTTTATGACAGTATTTGAAACGTTAATGTTTTCCGTCGCTCTTTCTTCACTTATTGTTGCGGTGCTATCGTTTCATCAAAAAAAATAACCACCCATAGCGCCTTAGCAAGCATGTGGAAGTGGTTATTTTATCCTTTTTACATTGTGAGCTGCACCCTTGAAGGGCTATACACTATACCGTTTGGTGTCACAGCACCAGACGGTCTTTTTTATTGTATGTCTTTCTATCTATAATTATACCTGATTTTGACACAAAATGAAAACTTTTTGGATAAATACTTTTCGTGTACTTTTTTTGTACGATTTTAGCTATAATCCGTATTACGTTATTAGTATCAAACAAATGTTCATATACGTTGTAGGAAGCGCTCCATGTGTGAGATGGAGCGCTTTTTCTTTGTATAAAAATAAGGAGGGATAAAACTGCTGTATACTGGCTAAAACAAAATTAAAACTGGTCGCTATAAAAAAATATAGATCAAAGAATAGAACTAGATTCATTTCCTCATCCTGATAACTATGTATCTTTAGGCCAACTTAATTCGAAACAACTGTTTAAGAACAGGGAAGGGAACAGAAAAGAAAGTTAAGCAGTGATTTTTTAAGTATGTATAAACCTTGAAGTGGAATAATATGTTATGATAAAACTAGTTTATATGAGAACTGTTTTGTGAATAAAAGAGGTGTTATGATGGATCGAATAGCACTTACTATATCGCTTATTCTATCTGTTATTGTAACCTTTTTAAATGTTAATGCTGACGATTATGTGGACGCCACATTTATGGGGATTATTTCTTTGCTTGTGCTAATAGAATTAATAAAATCAACGAAAAGCAAAGGTGATACTTCAGTTTAATAAATTGCATTTTTGTTCTAATGACGATGCTTCACAATAATTTCTCGTAAGTATATAGATTCATTCGAATAACACAGCAAAAAACATGTAGAAAACAAGATGCTTCCGAGTGAAATGTAATAGAAGGAAACCTGGGGCATGTGTTCGATTTTATTTCAAGTACGCCTTCGTCAAAAATGTAAAACAACTATTTCACTTTCATCTTCTATATAATTTTCAAACCAAAGAGAAAATGATACGTTGGGTTGCTGGATATTCACAGCCCTTATGTTTTAAAAAAAGTAAAAATATAAAATACTAATCTATAATATTTCTATTTTTGGGGGAAAGTATGTGAAAGTATTAAACTTAGAAGATAAAATTTCATCTAAGCAAAAAGGATATATAACAGAAAGTAGAGTTGCAGAATTGATAACATTAGGCTCACAAGGGCAATTAACATGCTATACCCCAGATTCGGATGATGACGGAGTTTGATATCATTGTAAATTTGAAACGTGCGTTTAGATCTGTTTATGTGCAAGTGAAGAGCCGATTCATATTAAATAAAAACAAGCACTTTGTTCAGAATGTAGGATTACACACTTTCAAGAGTCATCCGTCATTTTACATTATTTTTATGTATTTTACTCCTGATGATTTAGAAGTGGCTACAGTATGGTTAATACCATCAGAGAAATTTGAAGAATTAGCGTATCCTATATCTGAAGGTAAATCCTATCGTTTTAGCGCTAATCCTAAATCCGAAATTGATAAATGGGCACAATTTAAAGTGAACAAAGCATCTTTAGGTGAAGAGCTGCTGAGAATTTGTCCAAACTAATAATGCTGTAGGAAGAATCATGCTTTTATAGAAAGGTCAAAATCATACTAGTTAACATGCAAAAAGGAGAATGCATCAATGATTACATCAGAGGAAATAAAGAAAAGGCTTTGGGATGGTGCCAATGAATTAAGAGGTTCTATGGATGCCAGCCGATACAAAGATTATATGTTAGGCTTAATGTTTTATAAGTTTTTAAGTGATAAAACATTAGACACATTTAAAAAGAGCAGCGGTATGAAGCAAAGTAACGAGAAAGAAATCGTACAAGCCTATCACGAAGCGTATGAACAATACGGTGAACAATTGATAACGATGATTCGAGATGTACTTGGTTATTACGTATTACCTGATAATTTATATCAAACTTGGCTAGAAGATATACAGGCAGGAGAATTTGAAGTTCAAAAAGTAACGGATAGTTTAAATAGCTTTGAACGAACGGTAGCTGTGACTGGTGATGCGGATGACTTTAAAGGGATATTTTCAAATTCTACAATTGACTTTACAGACACTGCTTTGGGTAGTAATTTGAATGAACGTAGCAAAAATATAAAATCGCTTATTTTGCTTTTTGCTGACTTAAATATGGTTGCCTTACAAAAAGGCGATGTCTTAGGTGATGCGTATGAATATCTCATCGGACAATTTGCAATGGAGTCAGGAAAAAAAGCGGGGGAATTCTACACGCCCCACCAAGTAAGCGAAGTAATGGCGCAAATTGTAGCTAAAACATCAGGGATTGAGTCCATTTATGACCCTACTGTTGGGTCGGGTTCTCTATTATTAACTGTTAGGAAACAATTGAATGAAGATGCACAGAAAAGTTTAATTTATTACGGTCAAGAAAAAAATACTGCAACATATAACTTAACCCGAATGAACTTATTACTACATGGTGTGCGTCCTGATAGAATGACCATTCGAAATGGCGATACGTTAGCAGAAGATTGGCCTGAAGACCCACAGCGACCAAATGAAGGTGTGCAGTTTGATGCGGTTGTGATGAACCCACCTTATTCCGCAAAAAACTGGAATAAATCAGACTTAAAAGTAAGTGATCCACGATTTGAAATTGCTGGAGTGTTACCTCCAGATTCGAAAGGAGATTATGCATTCCTTTTACATGGACTATTTCATCTAGGACAGCATGGTACGATGGCAATTGTTTTACCTCATGGCGTATTATTCAGAGGTGGAACAGAAGGTGAAATTCGTAAACGTTTAGTAGATAAAAATTATATTGATACAATTATCGGATTACCAGATAAATTGTTTACAAATACAGGCATTCCAGTTACTGTAATCATCTTAAAAAAGAATCGAAACATCGGTGATCCAGTGTTAATTATTGATGCGTCAAAAGATTTTATGAAACTAGGAAAGCAGAACGTCTTACAAGAAAAAGATATTGCAAAAATTGCCGATACGTATACAGAGCGTAGAGAAGAAAAAGGTTATAGCCATTTAGCAACAAGAGAAGAAATCATAAAAAATGAATATAACTTAAACATTCCACGTTATATTGAATCAATTGCAGACGATGTCCCTCAAGATGTTGATGCGCATTTATTTGGTGGAATACCACGTTCAAATATAGCAGAATTAAACGTTTTAACATCAACAGTTCCTAACATTTTGGAACAATCTTTGAAAGAAATTCGTAATGGCTATTTCGTCTTATCAAGTTCGATCGATGAGATGACGGAGAATATATTAAAAGATCCTTATGTCATAGAGAAATCAAATGAAATGGAAGTTAAAATAACAGCTTACATGAATAAGTATTGGGAACTACTTAAAAATATAGATAATGTAAATCAAATAACAGATTTGAAAAATGAAATGCTTATCGAAATTAAAAACATTCTATCCGAATTTAATCATGTTAATATCTATGATGGGTATCAGATTATTGCGGAAATTTGGCAACACACATTGACAGATGATACTGAAATTATTGCATCTAATGGTTTTTATACATCAGGTCGTACACGTGTCCCGCGTATGGTAACAAAAGGAACAGGAAAGAAAAAACGTCTAGAGCAAGATGGTTGGATGGGAAGCATTGTGCCTAATGCCTTAATTACAAAGCATTTATATAGGGATGAGTTAGCAGCAATTGAAGCTAAGAAAATGAGATTACAAGAAATTGAAACAGAATTAGCTGACTTAGTAGAAGCTGCCAAAGTAGAAGATAGTGAAGAAGAACTAGCATTAGGGGAAACGTTAAATGAAAAAGAAGATGCATTTCTTGTTGGAGCTGTTAGAGCGAAAATAAAAAAAGTAAAAAAGGATACAACAGAATATGCATTATTAAAAAATGTAGAGTCATTGTTAAACGAAAAAGCAACGTTAAATACAAAAGTGAAGAAATTAGAAAAAGAATTAAAAGAAGCAACAGAAGAACGTATCTTAACATTAACAAATGCTGAAATTGATATGTTAATGTATGAAAAATGGTTTGGGAATGTTGTGGATAAAATGGTGATTCTAATTGAAAATCCTTTAAAAGAGGAGCTACATACGCTTGAAATGTTGCAGGAACGTTATTCTGAGACGTTATCTACAATAGAAGAAAAAAGTGAACAATTAGAAAAACAACTTGAAGCAATGATGCATGAATTGATGGTGAATGAGTGATGGAGCAAAAAAAACGAGTGCCCAAAAGAAGATTTAAAGGGTTTGTAGATGAGTGGGAAGAACGAATATTAGAAGATTTAGGTAGGTTTGGAAAGACATACTCATATTCTCGTGCTAAAGAAGGAGTAGGTGACTACTATCATATTCATTATGGGGATATTCATAAGAGGTATGATGGTGTAATAAAAAAGACTACAAAAATACCATCTTTAAAAGTGGAAGGTAATTATGAGACTTTAAACAATGGAGATATTGTACTTGCCGATGCCTCGGAGGACTATATGGATTTAGGGAAGACAGTAGTGATAGAAGAAGCCAACAAAAGAAAAATAATTGCAGGACTCCATACATTCAAATTCACACCTAATGAATATTTGAATTCTTTATTTTATCTTTACTATTCTCAATCCAGTTTATTTAAGAAATTCAGTTATAAAACAGGGACTGGGATCTCAGTATTTGGGATTTCTAAAGAAAATATAAATAAAATGAAGCTAAAAATACCATCTTATCTTGAACAGCAAAAAATAGGTGATTTCTTCAAGAAACTTGATGATATGATCACTATCCAACAACGTAAGTTAGAAAAAACAAAAGCGTTAAAATCTGCCTATCTTGCTGAAATGTTTCCTGCTGAAGGCGAGCGATTGCCAAAAAGAAGATTTGCAGGATTTACGGGTGAGTGGAGGGTAAAGAAGATTGGAAAATTAATGAATGTAACATCTGTAAAAAGAATTCATCAATCAGATTGGAGAGAAGAGGGAGTTCGATTTTTAAGAGCTAGAGATATTGTGGCTTATTCTAAAAATGAACAACCAACAGACTTACTCTATATTTCTAAAGAAAAATATAAAGAATATACAAGGTTATCAGGAAAGGTAAGCAAAGGAGACTTACTGGTTACAGGCGTTGGGACAATAGGTGTTCCATTTCTTATAGAGAATGAAAATCAAATTTACTTTAAGGATGGAAATATAATATGGTTTAAAAATCACAAAAAAATTGATGGTTACTTTTTATACTATTCTTTCAAAACTAAAGTTATTCAAAATTATATTCATAATATAGCAGGTATAGGAACTGTAGGCACTTATACAATAGAGAATGGAAAACAGACCCCCATTTATCTACCTAGTTTAAATGAACAGCAAAAAATAGGTGATTTCTTCAAGAAACTTGATGATATGATCACGAATCACCACCGTAAATTAGAAAAGTTACAAGCGTTAAAACAAGCATATCTACATGAGATGTTTGTGTAAAAGGGAGTGAACTCGATGAGCAATGCACCGAAAAACGCTACTGAGAAGACGTTTCAAGAAAGTTTTGTTAAGAGACTACAGAAGTATAAATGGGAAGCGCCTGAGGAACTGAATGGAAATAAACAAAAGGTAACCGTTCAACATTTAATTAACCATTGGCGTAGTGAGTTAAATCGTATCAATGTGGACCAATTAGAAGGTGTTCCACTAACAGATAATGAGTTTCGTCAAGTGATGACAAAAGTTAACCAAATCGCTAATAGTTTTGAAGCAGCAAAACTATTAGCGATGGAGGGATCAAAAGGCAAGATTGATGGGATTTATCGTGATAATCACCCTGATGTGACGAGAAAACAAATTACATTAACGATTTTTAAAAAGGCGGAAGTACGTGGTGGGGATTCAAGTTATCGTATTGCCAGAGAAGTAGAGTCAGAGAATGGTAATCGTTTTGATATTACTTTGCTTATTAATGGATTGCCTTTAATCAATATTGAGCAAAAGCGTACAGATAAAACATTAGACGAAGCTTTTCGACAATTTAAACGGTATTACCAAGATGGAGAGTATACATATAACTTCATGGCATTTTCGCAAATGATGGTGATTACATCAGAAATTGCCACACGCTATTTTGCCACACCTAAAACGGTGCACGATTTTAACCCAAGTTTTGTTTTCCATTGGGCAGATAAAAACAATCGACCCGTTAATAATTGGGAAGAAGTCATTAGCCAATTTCTAATGATTCCCATGGCGCACCAAATGGTTGGAGATTATCTAGTCATTGATGAAGCGCGTGAAGAAGAGAATAGACGTCATATGCTGATGCGTTCGTATCAAGTTCATGCATTACAAGCAGTTGAAGCTGCTGCTTTTGGTTGGGATAATAAAGATAGACTCCCACATGGAGGATTTGTTTGGCATACGACAGGTTCTGGAAAAACGATTACAAGTTTTAAAACAGCTCTATTCTTATCAACTCGTGTAGGATTCGATAAGGTCGTTTTTCTCGTTGATAGAAAAGAATTGGATAACCGCACAAGTGAAAATTTTAAAGCGTACGCAGCATACGAGTCCGTTTCAGTTGATGATACAAAACACACGTATCAACTAAGGAAAAAGTTAACATCAGCCAATAATGGAATTGTCGTTACAACAACATTTAAACTAAATACTTTAGTTAAAGAATTAGAAGAAGCGCAAGATAATAATTTAGCCGAGAAACGAATGGTTTTTATTATCGACGAAGCCCATCGGACGACAATGGGACAAATGATGGGAACAATCAAGCAATATTTTAAGAAAAATAGTTTGTTTTTTGGTTATACTGGAACACCCCTGTTTGATGAAAATAAAGTAAAAGGAAAAATCAATGAAAAAAGTGAAATTATTAATACAACGGAGAAGTTATTTGGACCATTATTACATCAATATACCATTGATGAAGCAATTGCTGATAAGAACGTATTAGGTTTTCATGTCGATTATATTAACACAGGTGAATTTGAAAGCTATGATAGTTTAAGAGAGCAAATCATATCTGAGATGAAAGAAGAGCAACCTGATGTAGTTGAAAGAGAAATCGAGCGACTTGTATACAGCTGGTCTGAATTAGAAGTTGAAAAACAGGCAAAACAAAGAAATATCCTTAATTATCATGATGAAACGCATATTCCACGTGTTGTCGAAGAAATATTGAGTAATTGGGAATCTCAATCACAAGGTAGAAAGTTTAATGCAATTTTAACCGTTGCTTATAAGAAACGAGTCATTGCTTATTATCATGAATTCAAGAAACAGATGAAAAAAAAGGGAAAATCATTGAATATGGCGATGACGTTTAGTTTCGGTAATGAAGATGATCCTGAGCCGCTAGACCCACTTATTGTAGAAGAAATGTTTAAAGATTATGCTGCATTTACTGGAATCGAATTTGTCGCAGGAGATAAAAAGCATGGTGAAGAAGCTTACTTTGAAGATGTTGTAGTGAGAGCGACACGTGGTGGTAGTGGACGTCATCCAAAAAATATCGACCTTGTCATAGTAGCAGATCAACTTTTGACAGGCTATGATTCAAAGCGTTTAAATACACTGTATGTTGATCGTTCACTCGAATTACAAGGCTTAATTCAAGCGTACTCGAGAACGAATCGTGTATATGGCTGGAACAAAGAATTTGGCTCTATTATAAATTTTCAGTACCCTAGAATAACTGAAGAAATCGTAAATCAAGCATTGAGGTTATATGGAAGTGGCGGAAAGAGTAGTAAAGCAATTGTAGAACCATATCAAACAGCAGTGGAAAAACTAGCACTAAACATAAGTGAAATGATTCCAACTCTACCTGACCCAACGAGTTGGCAAACAATTATACACGATGAAGAGAAGAAAGAAGCATTTATTCTTGCTTATAAAGATGCGGCTGAGCAACTTCATTTAGTTCAACAGTATTATGAATATAAATGGGATGACGTTGCTTTTGGACTTGATGAGCATACGTGGATGCGCTATGTAGGCGCATATAAAAATATTACGTGGGAACCGGGGAAAGCAGCGCCTTCTACACCTGGAAATGTGCTAGTTGGAAAAACGAAATTAGCAGGTACACAAGTAATTGATGCAAGCCATATACTAAATTTAATTGGTTCCAAGACCACCTCATCTAACGGAAAGCAGACGGTAGATACGGAAACATTACGAATTATTTACCAGCAAATTGAAGAGCTAAGTAATATGGGGGATCATGAACAGGCGGAATTATTAAAAGAATTTGTGATGGAAGAACTTGAGCCTGGTAACATATCAAGTGAGATCAACTTTGACGAAGCATTTGAAAATTGGAAAAACGATAAAAAGAGAAGTGATATATATAAAATCGCACAAGATTGGGGGTTAAATTCGACGATTTTTGAAAAGTCAGTAGAGGCATATTCAAGCACAAGCCCTAATGACATTCCTTTTATTGATGATTTAATGGATAGCTTAGACTTTGATTCAGCAAAAAATAAAATAGCCAATAATCAATTACAACATAATTTAGCTTTAACACCATTTCTTTATAAAGTCATTCCAAAAATAAAATCGAAATATAATTAAATATTATGGGTGATTAAATTCGGTATTCAGTAGTCTATAAGTAGTAGAAAATAATAGTTCATAATAAAACCTTAAAGAAGAGTTCACAAAGTTCGGTGTAAGGAGATGAACATGAAAATAAGAAATAGAAAAGATACTTATGTTATATTGATGTCTACATTAGGTATTTTATTAAGTGTTATTATTCCACAGTTAGATTTACCATCTTATATAATATATCCATCATTAATAACTGGTATAGCTATCATGGTTTTAGGAATACCAGCAATGTTTATAAGATAATTAAAATGAATGAAAGGAGATTTCTACACTAAAGTGTGGAAGTCTCTTTTTTTGAGGTGATTATTTGTCAAGTCCAGGTATTGTTTTAGTCAGTAAATTTGTGATGGCCGATTCCAAAGAGTATCAAGATTATATTAATTATATTGATAGAAATGAAGCGAAAGTAAAACAGCAATTGAACTTTAAGCGTGATCATGAGGATGACTTTCAGATATTTCACCACTATATGGAATACATGGGAGATGAAGAAAAGCAAGGAGAACTGTTTACGCAGCATCATAATATATTAGATGATAAACAAAAAAAGAAATGAAGCAACAGTTTCAACTGGGTCAGAAAAAAGGCTCCCCTATGTGGCAGGATGTCCTTTCGTTTGATAATGCTTTTTTAGAAGAACAAGGTTTATATAATTCGAAAACAAAACAGTTAGATGAACGGCGCATGAAGAATATTGTCAGAGGTGCAGTAAAGGAAATGCTCCAGGCCGAAAAGATGAATGATACAACTGTTTGGGCAGCTGCCATTCATCATAATACTGATAATATTCATGTGCACATTGCAATGATTGAGCCGAAGCCAACGAGAGAAACTGTGCGCTTTTATGATGAAGAAAATGATATATGGGTAGAACGGTTTCGCGGCATCAGAAAGCAAAGTTCTTTAAACAAAATGAAATCCAAGGTTGCCAACCAAATGTTAGATCGAAGTAAAGAATACAATCGAATCGATGCGTTAATTCGTGGTGCTGTTCATTTCAAAAAAGAACAGCGAATGAATCTAGCAACCTTTAAACGCACAAAGAAATTGTACATGCAAGCATTGACTCATTTGCCGAAAGATTTACGGCAATGGAGGTATGGCTATGAGTCTGTTAATGATACAAGGTCATACATTGATGAGATGGTTTCCATTTATTTAGAAACGAATCATGCAACAGAAATGCAGGAATTGAACCAACTATTAGATGAGCAAGTGGAAATCTCTAAGCGATTATACGGAGAAGATAGCAAGCATGAAGCATATAAACAGACAAAAATAAACGATTTAAAAAAGCGCATGGGAAATGCTGTTTTAACAGAAATGAGAGAACAGATAAAAGAAGATCGTGCTAAGCGTTTTTATCAAAAAAAGCAAGGTCGTCCATATTCTAATTTTACGTATATCCCGTATGCTTGGGAACGAAAGTTAAATATTAACTATTCTTTGATGAGGTTAAATAACAGTCTAAGGAAAACCTATCATGACTATAAACGTGAACGAAACATTGAAGAATTTGACCGAATGATGGAAGAAAAATAACTAAGGGGGAAACAACATGTTGGAATGGTTTCAGCAAAATGAACTACTTGCTATAATGATGGTTTTTTTGTATTTTAACTATACTTGCTGTAAAGTGTAGTTCATTGTTCTATAAACAGTTTTTAAAGTGGAAAGTAACAAAGCGAATGGCGCAGTTAGGAATAAAAGATATTGATCGTATGGATGGATTTCAATTTGAAGCGTATCTCAAAGTATTGTTTAAAAAGTTGGGTTATTGTCCTTTAGTTACGCAAAAATCTGGAGATTATGGGGCGGATGTCATTTTAAAAGGGAAGAATAAAGTTGTCATACAAGCAAAACGATACGGCTATAAGAATCGTGTTAGTATGGATGCTGTAAGAGAAGTGTATGCAGCACAAGCGTTTTATCAAGCAGATGAGGCTTGGGTAATTACCAATTCTTTTTATACAAAGCAGGCAAAAGAGCTTGCTAAAGCGTGTGGAGTAAAACTATTGAATAGATACGAACTAGAACAGTTTATTATCAAGATTAATCCTGAACAATCTCCAAAGGAAGTACTAAGAAAAAAAGCGTTTATTAAATAAAGCAAATCATAAAAGATAAATATAAATGCCTCGAAATGGTTTCGTAAAAAAATGGGAAAGGAATGGTTGGAGTGAGAAACAAAGAACAGAGTATTTTAGATTATTTTGGAGTGGCTAGTCATAAGGAATTACTGGAGTTTATGCAAGAGCATCCAGAAGATAAAGATGTTCTTTTGTTGAAGGAACTGTTTATTCGTATAGAGTACGGTGGTAATACGGATGAATAACAACTAATAAACTTTTTAAGATTAAATTAGAGCAAATTTTTCATTCGTTAAAGGAGACAAATTAAGATGACTAGAAAGAGTAAAACAATTGCCATAATTCAACTATCAAAAGAAAAGTCCTAGAACAAGAATATGGATTGAAAGGACTATTTTAGAGATAGCATTGAAAAAAAGAGAGAATTAATTTTAATCCTGTTGCACAAAAAGACATCAGAACTAGGGTGGAGACCTTAATAGGGGTGCAAATAAGTGAAGTATCTCCAAGCAAACCAAGTAAAAAACGCCGTTCAGAGGATGTATTAATAAAGAACTTAAAAAACCGTATTAAAGTCATTAGAAGAAGAAAACGAACATTTAAAGAACAAGTTCATTTGGGAGTTTATGAGACATGGCAAACTGTTTTAGCGTTATTGTATGTCTTATAACTATTATTTCGTCGAATTAGTGTAAACTTTCGCTATGGGTATGTGTTAAAATAAACTTAAGAAATATAATTTACGAGATCTATTTTCAACAAAAGGTATTTATAGAATTCAAAACAATTTCAGTTAAGGTATGCTTCTTGATCTCTATATATCAGAAAATACATAGAAGTCAAGTCTTGAAATAGAACGCTAGTTCCTTTATATTTGTATCCAGACATCTTTTAAATGAATTAAATACCTTGAAAGCAGGTGAGTATACAGTGAAAATTGACACACCCAAGATACCTGAAGATCTAAGAGACAGGAGATTTACAGATATTTTTTATGAAGAAGATCCGGAATTTGAAATGTGTATGGTTACGGATTCTAATTTTTCCAACGAAGCACTGGATCGAGTGCGACTATATAAAACAGTGATTAGGAATTGTAATTTCACAAATACGGATTTTAACCGAATTGATCTTACCGATGTGGTTTTTGAGAATTGTGATTTATCTAATGCTGATTTGAGTCATGCATCCATGAATCGAGTTGAGTTTCTTAATTGTAAGTTGCTAGGCAGCAACCTAACAGAGTCTTATATCGGTAATACAAGATTTAGGGAATCAATTCTTAATATGGTTACGTTCGGTAGCTCAAAACTTGAAAAGGTGATTTTTGATGATGTTGCGTTAGAAAGCGCTGACCTTTATAAGTGTAAGCTTAAAAAAGTAGAATTTCTTTCATGCAATCTTAATGGCGCGAGTTTTGAAGAGACACCATTAAAAGGAATTGATATAAGTTCATCCAATTTTGATTCTTTAACTGTTTCAATAGAGAACTTAAAAGGATGTATAGTATCATCCTCTCAAGCGATACAATTTGCTTTGTTATTAGGACTAAAAATTCGACAGCATTGATACCGGTTAACCCATTTAACTTCGTACTTTTGATTTTAATGCTAATATCAACAATGCATTGATATTACAATAATTAAATATATTAAATGAAAGGTTGGAATAGATGACAACTTATCAAGTCATTGATTTAGAAAGTTTTCCAAGAAGAAACTATTATGATTATTTTATGGCGATAGATACAATGTTTGAAATGACAGTAAAAATAGATGTTACCCAAGCAGTTAAAAAATGCAAAGACGAATCTATAAGTTTTTATGCTTACTCTATTTTTAATTTAACTAGATCGGTTAACGAAATTCCGAATTTGAGGTATGCCCACATAGATAAGCAATTAGGAGAATGGCAAGAATTAGTGCCAACGTTTACGGCTTTTAATCAAGAAACTAAGTTATTTTATAGTTTATGGTTGGAAGGATTAACGGATTATAAATCTGTTAACCGTGAGTACAGAAAGCTTATAAAATACTATGCAAATACAACAGATATCGCACCAATGGGAGATGCTCCCCCCAACGTGATGAATATTTCATCAATTCCTTGGATGCATTTTGAACATTTTTCATCTCATTCAGGAGCTATCAAAAATAATTTAACACCAATGATTACCAGTGGAAAGTACGAAAAAGTTGGTTCACAGTTGTTAATGCCAGTGAATATTAAGGTTCATCACGCAACAGTAGATGGTTACCATGTGACGTTATTTTTTGAAATACTGCAACGTGAATGAACCGTTAACTTTTAGGAGAAAGGGATGTAGAGCAAGCGTAAGAGGTGTACTCTTGCTCTAATCGTTTTTATAATATACTTCTTGAACCTTCTAGCAGAATATTAAAAAGCATTTAATTTCAAGCTAGAACTATTCAACTAAAGGGTGCGATTGTAGCAGACTAAAAGCCTAATTCCTCGATAAAATATAAAACAGGAGTTAGGTTTTTTATTTATGGTATATTTTTATTGGCTGTAGTCAATTGTCTTCTAACAATTATATTGTATTTTTCTTTTTAATTTAATGCGTTAAATATATGTTCTTAGAGTAAAAGTATTGATGTTAAAGTATTTTTAGTATTTTACTCCTGATGAGCTCCTGAACCAAGTCCTGAAGATAAACAAATTACCAAAGGTCTGAAAGAGGTATTGGAAAAACTGAATATACAGTTTTTAGATCATTTTATTGTCGGAAAAGAAAGTGTTTATTCATTTGCAAAATATATTCCTGAATATGTATGTAGAAATGAAGATTATAGCAGTTTTGTTCAAAAACAGGCTAAGATAAAAAGAGGTAAACAAATGGCATTTGAGCTGGGATTATGAGTGAGAAAGAGGGAGAAATATCTAAATGGGAAACATACTAATCTTAGCCGAAAAACCAAGTCAAGGAAAAGCTTATGGCGATGTGTTTCAAAATGTAAGCAAACGAGACGGGTATCTGGAAGTGCAAGATAGTCGTTTTTTTAATTGAGAAAAAGCATATATTACTTGGGGATTTGGTCACTTAGTGGAGCTTGTGCCTCCTGAAGCATATAATCAGAGTTGGAAGAAATGGGATTTGAATAAGTTGCCTATTATGCCTGAGGCGTTTCAGTTTCAAGTAGCTAAAGATAAGCAGAAACAATTTCAAGTGGTGAAGCGTTTATGCAACCAAGTGAAAGGAATTATTATCGCTACAGATAGTGACAGAGAAGGAGAAAATATTGCAAGAAGTATTTTGCAACAAGCTGGTGCAAACCATAAACCGATAAAACGATTGTGGATCAATTCTTTGGAAGTCGAAGAGATTGAAAAAGGATTGCAACGCTTACAAGATGGCAATAACTACATTGCTTTGTATAAAGAAGCACAAACAAGACAGTATAGTGATTGGTTAGTTGGCATGAATGCTTCTCGTTTATACACATTGCTTTTGCAAAAGAAAGGGTTACAAGGGGTATTTAGTGTTGGGCGCGTACAAACACCAACGCTCTATTTGATTTATAAACGTCAAGAAGAAATTGCAAACTTTACGTCCCAGCCATTTTTTGAGCTCGCAGGAAATGTGACGGTGCATGAGCAAAGCTTTGAAGCTAAACATAATCAGCGCTATGATACCATACAAAAAGCGATGGATATTTTACAGTCCCATGGTATTCAAGAAGGTGTGCAGGATGGGAAAGTAAAAGAACTAGAAAAGGCACAAAAGAAAACGAGGGCTCCGAAGCTGCATTCTTTATCTACTTTACAAACAAAGATGAACAAACAACGGAAGTATAGTCCATCGATGGTGCTAGCGATTGTTCAAGGGTTGTATGAAAAGAAATTGGTCACCTATCCTCGAACGGACTGTCACTTTATTACAGAGAATGAATTTGCTTATGTGAAGCAAAACTTGACTGCCTATCAAGATTGTTTAGGTATTTCTTTTTCTGTGAAGTATCCAGAAGCAAGAAAAGCGTACGTGGATAACTCAAAGGTACAAGAGCATTACGCCATCATTCCAACCAAACAAGTTCCACAGCTGGAACGTTTGACAGAAAAAGAAAGGGATGTGTATCGAGAAATCTTAGCAACAACCTTGGCCATGTTTGCACCCGATTATGAATATGAAGAAACAAAAGTAATCATTGATGTGCGAGGGTTAAGCTTTTATAAAACTGGAAAAGTAGAAAAGAATCGAGGATGGAAGGTATTATTTCCACAGGAAAAACAACAGAAGCAAAAGGAACAACCTGCGCAGCTTCCTGCCATGAAGCAAGGAGATGCTTGCATGGTCGATGTATTTATAAAAGAAGGAAAAACGCAACCTCCTAAACCGTATACGGAGGGTAATTTAATTCAGGTGATGAAACATGCGGGAAAGGACGTTGAGGATGAAGAAGCAAAGCATATTTTAAAACAAAAGGAAGGCATTGGAACAGAGGCTACTAGGGCAAGTATTATTGAAACGTTAAAACACCAGCAGTATATTGAAATAAAGAAAAATGTGGTGTACGTAACATCAAAAGGGAAAATCCTTTGCCAAGCTGTAGATGGGACATTACTAGCTAGTCCAGAAATGACAGCAAAATGGGAAACTTATCTAGCGAAAATAGGGAGAAAGGAAGGATCTCAAGATAAATTTGTAGCTAATATAAAGAAATTCGTTACTTATTTATTGGAACAAGCACCTAATCAATTAGCAACGCTAAAAGGTGAAATCAACCAGGTATCAGAGCAATCCTATGTTGGCGATTGTCCCATGTGTCAAACCGGTAAACTGCAAGATAAGGGGAAATTTTACGGATGTAGTGGCTACCAAGAGGGATGTACATTTAGCCTGCCTAAAACAATATTAACGAAGAAGTTGCCGCAAACAGCTGTTCAATCTCTTTTAAAAGGAAAGCGAACGAATTTGATTAAGGGATTTAAAAGTAAGAAAAGGAAGAAGTTTGATGCGTATTTAATGTTGGATTTAGGAGGGAAAATAACCTTTGAATTCCCGAAGAGGAACAGGGGGAAATCGTAGTTTTCTATTTTTTGTGAAATTAGAGCTGTAACTTAAATTTAGATTTAACTACAGCTCATTGTATACTAATGGATCCAATTGTTATTTATTTAATCTAGTAATCTCTGAGTAGTTGAATTTAATTTTAATTAAATGATCATAAATTATAGTTTGGATTAATTTATAATACACTCTATCTGAAAATTCGAACGTAAATTTATAATGTACAAAAAAAATACCTTTATACATTATAATCCCGACTAAAAATAAAACAAGGGCTATCATGCCGTATGCAGAAAAAATCATATTCATAACAGTACCTATCCCATCTTTCCAGGAATCTGTATCTTTAAGGGAAAGCGTAAATAAAAAAGCTAAAAATGCTATAGGGATAGAAACAATTGTAGAAGGAATAACGGACTTTAAAAAATGTTTAATAGAGTATGACTCTAGTTCATCTATTTTTATTTGAATGTAAGAGTAAATGGTTTTCTAATTTAGAATCGCTTAATTTATATCTGTTTTTCCATTCTAAAAAAATTTGTTGGCTTTTAATAAATTGAGCATTTTTTCTTTTGTATTTTGTTTCCTTTTTAATGTCTTTTACCAACTCTTTAATAATTGTGTCAATGTTAATAATGTGTAACCCTCCTGATACCAGTTAAATATGACAGACCAAGTATATAATTGTATATATTTTCTGTGCTTTTGTTCAAAGCTTTTTCTTTTCAATGAATGGATTCACTTATTAAGATTGATTCCTACCAAAACCATTGTTTAAGTTGAATATTTTCATAGTTTTCCTTGTAAATACGATCCATTTCTTTGAGTTGAGTTATATTATCTATAAAGCGTTCCATTAAGGCGTGATTTGCTTTTCCGTCAAAATATTGGTTGATTTTGCTTAAAATAACCTGATGTTTTTGTAAAAGTGACAAAACAGCGTAACTGTGCTCTAATTGCATCTTTGTAATGTCCACATTTTCTTCTAAGTTCTGTTTAATTTGCTTCTCTAACGCTTCTTTCTGTGCTTTAGTTTCTAGGTAATCTTTCCACCAATCACTTCTACTACTCATTGTTTCACCATCCCTTATTAACGTATATGTAGCCATTGAGCAAGTATTTGATCGATTTGTTTAAAATTTTTACTCATTTTAACCATATGGTAAGCTATTTCTCCTGTATCATTTTGATTCTTTCGAAGCTTTTCCAAAAGATGTTCAAACTCATTTATATCGATCAAAGAAGGAATTCCATCTGTTCCAATATTTGTTAATTCACGAAATATTTCATCCACATGAGAGGTATTTAATTTATCGTAGTTTCCTAAACCAACTATGTTTCTATATGTATTTCTTAATTGTTTCATTGAATCTAGATGATCGTCCAGTAATCGAATTAGCGCAGCTCTTGTAGTTGCAATTAGTTCTTCGCTTTCCTCCATTTCCATGGCTAATTGATGCATAAGCTCTGTTTGAATACGGATATGAAAGTCATGAACGCCCCTATTTTTCAATTCCAGTGGCGAGGATTGTAACTGCCCTTTAATTTTTTCACCATATAATAAGTGGGGAAGGAAATATCCTTCTTCATTATACATATCCTCACTTACGTAGTTCTTGATACGATGTGTCTTAAGAGTTTTTCCGTTGTTCACTGCTGGATCACCGACATAATATACAGAACCAACAGAGTGCTCGTAAAACGTTCCCACGAAGTCGTCATGGTATGTGTAAGAAATAATATTATCTTTAAATTCTCCATTTAAAGCTCGTTTCTGATCTTCTTTGGATAACAGATCAAACACGTCAGCTGAAGCAAACGTAACCGCGTTTGAGTCATGTTTGACAGCGAAATATTGGGCAAGACCTCCCCCTAAAGAATGTCCGGTAAAAACGATATTGTTTGCACCATGCTTTTTAACATATTTTTCAACAAT
>NZ_JABXHF010000003.1:0-75996 GCF_013393565.1 Virgibacillus sp. | reverse complement strand
AGATGGCGTTCTTTTGCCCCACCATAGCTAAAAGCACGAGCGATGCCAATCGCTCCAATAGCATCCAACCGATCAGCATCTTGAACGATTTTCCCCTCTAGGCTTACCGGAGTTTTCCCTTTACGAAAAGAAACATCTTGCATTGCTTGCTTTATTTTCTCTATTTGTTGTTTTGTTAAAGAAAGGCGATCAAGCAAATCTCTTATTTCTTGAATGACAACATGAGGATCTGAAAACAATTTTTCATCCCCAACGTCATGAAGCCAAGCAGCTGTTTCACAAATAAACGGATTAGCGTCTTCTTTTTCCGCTATATATTTTGCCAAACGAGCAACTCGCCTCATATGATAATAATCGTGACCAGTAATGTCATCAGAGAATAACCTGTATACAAAATGCTCTATCTCAGATAGTTGTTCAGCTGTTTGCATTAGAATAATCCTTTTGCTCGTCCATCTTCCCCTACATCCATTCCTAAAGCAGCCGGTTTGGCAGGAAGCCCTGGCATTGTCATCACGTCACCAGTTAAAGCGACAATAAATCCGGCCCCAATAGATGCTCGAAGCTCTCTAATTGTAATAGTAAAACCTGTTGGTCTCCCTAATAACGTTGGGTCATCTGATAATGAATATTGGTTTTTAGCCATACAGACAGGCAAATTACTCCAACCTTGTTCTTGGAAAAAACGTAATTGTTTACGGGCTCCCTTTGTTATTTCAATATCATCTGCCCCATATACTTTCTGAGCTACTATTCTTAATTTGTTTTCCAAGGACTCGTTTATGTCATATAAAGGTTGAAAAGAAGAATGAGAATTATTTGCTTTAGCGATTACTTTTTTAGCTAACTCTATTCCTCCTTTTCCTCCATGAGCCCATACAGTGGTTAGCGCAACATCATAACCTCGCGCTTCACACCATTGCTGAATAAATGATGTTTCCTGCTTTGTATCGGTTGGAAATTGATTAATTGCTACAACAAATGGTACATTGAAAGCCTGAATGGTTTCAATATGTTTCTGTAAATTATCCATGCCAGCCTCTAAAGCTGTGATGTTTTCCTCCATCAACCTATCTTTTGTAACGCCGCCGTGCATTTTTAGCGCACGTACAGTAGCGACGATGACAACAGCTGAGGTATCAATATTACCTGCATGAGATTTAATATGAAAATACTTTTCAGCTCCTAAATCCGCCCCAAACCCAGCTTCTGTTATTGTATAATCTGCCAATTTAGCCGCCATTTTTGTTGCAATAATGCTATTACAGCCATGAGCGATATTAGCAAATGGGCCGCCATGAATAATAGCAGGTGTGTTTTCTGTCGTTTGTACAAGGTTTGGTTTTATTGCGTCTTTTAATAACAGAGTTAATGCACCTTCTACTTTCAAATCGCTAACTGTGACAGGCTGATGATCGAATGTATAGCCGATAACGATTGAACGAAGCCTTTCTTTTAAATCTTGTACATCGGTGGCTAAGCAGAGTATAGCCATAATTTCAGATGCAACGGTAATATTGAAACCATCTTCTCGAGGAACTCCTTGTTTTGCTCCACCTAGACCAACAACGATCTGCCTTAGAGCGCGATCATTCATATCTACTACTCGTTTCCATTCAATCTTTCTTGGGTCAATTTGTAATTCATTGCCTTGATGAATATGATTGTCAATCAATGCAGCTAAAGCGTTATTTGCTGTAGTTATAGCATGAATATCCCCAGTAAAATGCAAATTAATATCTTCCATCGGTAAAACTTGGGAATAACCTCCTCCAGCTGCCCCACCTTTAATTCCCATAACTGGACCTAGTGAAGGCTCGCGAAGTGTAATAATTGCATTCTTTCTCATTTGGTTTAATGCTTGTCCAAGTCCAACCGTAACTGTTGATTTTCCTTCTCCTGCGGGTGTTGGATTAATTGATGTGACTAAAATGATCTTTCCGCTTTTCTTTTGTTTTAATTTCTCAAATAAGGTTGCTGACAGCTTAGCTTTTGAATGTCCATATGGTTCCCAATCCTCTGAAGTTAGTTGAAGTTGCTCTGCAATGTTATGTATTGGCTCTAACGGTGTTTGTTGGGCAATTTCAATATCCTTATTCATTATAGTATGACCCCTTTCAATTTGATGTTTAAGTAATCGTTTTCATTGCTTATTTAATACATTTAAATCATAACTGGAAACATAAAAAATGTCGAGTTATCGTCCTTACTTTCCTTGACGAAGTTACATAAATAAGCTATATTAGAATCAAGCAAAGAAGATGTACGGATTCATTCATGCAGGCAGCTTCCATAGAAGTGGGTGTAAAGTGATCCTACACTTCTATAGAGGCTGTCTATTTTTATGTTCTGTTATCTGCTTTGCATTACCACGTTTTTCAAAGGGAACGTGAAGCATTTTAGGAGGATTAATTAGATGGAAAACGGAGTAGTAAAATGGTTTAACGCTGAAAAAGGATATGGATTTATTCAGCAAGAAGAAGGAAACGATGTCTTTGTACATTACTCAGCAATTCAAGAAGAAGGTTTTAAAACACTTGAAGAAGGCCAAGAAGTTTCTTTTGATATCGTTGAAGGTGAACGCGGACCACAAGCAGCTAATGTTGTAAAAAAATAACGAACGTACCTCATAGATATAGCGGTAATCTTTTCGTTAGATTACCGCTTTTTTTGCACTATCCGCAGCTAATACTTGGTGACAAGCCAAGTTTTTCTAACGAATAATTTATTAGATGTTGTCACTCTACTGAGGGAGAGTGGCTTTTTTCGTGAACGCACATGTTCCTTCCTGCTTCAGAAAAACCTAACTCCAAAAGCTAAATCTAATTCTCTACCAATTTAGTGGTTTATTTCTTAATGCTTTAAAAATTTATTTTAAGGAGAGATCAGATTATTTGTTTAAAGACAATCGTTTCAACAGTTTTTCATTAGTAGATATAAAGCGTGACATGATTGCAGGTTTAACAGTAGGGATTGTAGCCATTCCACTTGGGATGGCGTTTGCTATTGCCTCTGGTGTTAAACCTGAGTATGGGTTATACACAACCATTTTTGCAGGGCTTTTCGTAGCTTTATTTGGTGGTTCCAGATTTCAAATTGCTGGTCCAACGGGAGCATTTATTCCAATATTACTTGCTATTGTATTAGAGTATGGCTATGAAAAGTTATTAGTTGCCGGATTTTTGGCTGGATTTATACTTTTGTTAATGGGGATATTAAAATTTGGGAAATTGATTCAATTCATTCCTAGATCAGTAACTATCGGATTTACATCGGGAATTGCTGTTATTATATTTAGTGGTCAAATTGGTAATTTTCTCGGTCTTGAGGAACTTGACAAAAAGCAATATTTTCATGAGAATATGATGCAAATTATAGATAATATTGCTTTTATTAATTGGTATAGCGTATGTACAGCATTTATAGGTCTTTTCGCCATCATCTTTATCCCAAAGATTCTTCCAAAGGTTCCTATTCTACTTGTTGCATTAATTTTACCAACTGCTGTCGCCATGCTCCTATATCCTTCTGAA
Organism: Virgibacillus sp.; assembly: GCF_013393565.1. NCBI lineage: Bacteria > Bacillati > Bacillota > Bacilli > Caryophanales > Bacillaceae > Virgibacillus > Virgibacillus sp. The sequence continues at coordinate 72,463 of NZ_JABXHF010000003.1, read as the reverse complement.
GTAGCAACCATTGGTACATCCTTTGGTGGTATCCCTCAATCTTTACCTAGCTTTCGAATGCCAGAAATAACTTGGGGAACTATTGCTGAGCTTTGGCAACCTGCTTTTGTGATTGCAATGCTTGGAGGAATAGAATCACTATTATCTGCGGTTGTATCTGATGGAATGACAGGGACAAAGCATAACTCCAATCGAGAATTAGTTGGCCAAGGAATTGCTAATATGGTCACTCCCATGTTTGGCGGAATCCCGGCAACAGGTGCTATAGCTAGAACAGCTACGAATATTAAAAGTGGAGCAATTAGTCCGTTCTCAGGAATATTTCAAAGTGTTTTTGTCTTATTAATTCTATTGTTATTTGCACCATTTGCATCGAACATACCTCTAGCAAGTATGGCGCCTATTTTAATGATCGTCGCCTATAATATGAGTGAATATAAATCGTTTATACATATACTTAAATTAAAAACAGGCGATTCACTTGTACTAGTAGTTACTTTTCTATTAACTGTATTTGTTAATCTTACGACAGCTGTACAAATTGGTCTATTACTTGCAATGGTTTCGTTCATAAAGCGGATGAGCGAAGTGTTGCAAGTAGAAAAAGTTATTCCTGATAAAGTCAAAGACACAACACATGGTAATCATTTGGACACGTTAAGCTCCACATGCCCCAAACTTTCATTTTATACTGTTGGTGGAGCGTTATTCTTTGGTGCTGCAGACAAGTTTGAATCTATCATTACACGGTGCATCAATCAGCGTCCAACGGTACTAATTTTAAAAATGAAGCATGTTTCTATTTTAGATGCCACAGGCGCAGCTAATTTAGACTCTCTAGTTACCGATTTTAAAAATATGGGTGGAACAATTATTATCTCAGAAGCAAATTCAGATGTAACGGCTATGCTAAAGGCAAGTGGTCTTTTGTATAAAATTGGGGAACATCATATCTTTCATCGTTCAGAAGAAGCAGTTAATTATGGACTACAACTCATTGAAGTTAGCAAGTGTTCTATATGCTCTAAAGAAAATAGAACCTCATGTAAAGCTTTTAAACAAAATAATAATGTATCTCTTTCATCATCAGAACAATAAACTCACATATTAATCGTTTTTTTAATTAAAACTTTTTTTAGTATTTTAATTTTATATAAGAAAATGTGCCACCTTTTACTACTTGAATCAGGAGATACACAATTAATAATTGCATTTTAGTTTTTTGCGGCGTATAATATCATTTGTGTTTTTCGCGGTTCGAGAACTCCCGCGTTATCAAAACTAAGGAGGAATTTATGTGACGAACGAAATAATTTGGATTATCTTCGCTATCGTAAATTTTTCCATGCTATTATTGTTTTATCGTCTGTTTGGAAAAATAGGTCTTTATGTTTGGATTGGAATGGCTACAATTATTGCAAACATCCAAGTTTTAAAGACTGTCGAACTTTTTGGTCTGACTGCTACACTTGGTAACATTCTATATGGGACAGCTTATTTGGCAACAGATATTATTAACGAAAAGCATGGAAAAGATGAAGCGAAAAAAGCGGTTTGGATGGGGTTTGCTACGCTATTAGCGATGACCATCTTTATGCAAATAGCCCTGACGTTTCAACCTGGTGCAGACGACATCGCTCATGAATCATTAACAACTATATTTGATTTAATTCCTAGGGTGGTTGCTGGAAGTCTAGCAGCTTATATCATCAGCCAGTCATTCGACGTTTGGATTTATGATAAATTTAGGAAGATGTTTCCTGCTGACAAGCATCTATGGATCCGTAACAATGGAAGTACAGGTGTTAGCCAATTATTGGACACGGTCGTATTTTGCAGTATCGCTTTTTATGGAAGCTATCCAACAGAAATATTTTTTGAAATTTTCATTACTACTTATATCATTAAATTTATTGTAGCCATTATGGATACGCCATTTATGTATATAGCTAAAAAAATGAATCATGACTAACTTTTATACAATTTTAGTAAAAAGCCGCTCTTTTGAGCATAACCTAAATAAATCCATTCATATTCACTATATAAAATGTTCCACTTTCATATAAGTGGAACATTTTATTTATTTTAAGCACTATAGGAAATTATAAGTGTATCTAATGCCCATAAACAGCTTTTTCTTCTACGGGAATGCGTACATATAATAATAACACATGTAGAATTGGAAATAATATCGCTGTAAACCACGCACCAAACAGTAAAGGAATGACAAACAATTCTACACCAACAATAATGTAGTTAGGATGTTTTACGTATTTATATGGACCTCGCTTAATAACGTCAAATTGCGGTGCAATGATTATTTTGGTGTTCCAAAATCTACCCAATGTTGTAATACACCAAATACGGCCAATTTGGGTAATTATAAAAGCAGCAAATAGAACATAGTTAAAGGAAAAGCTTTGTTGATTACGAAAAATAATTTCCGCAATGAGAGACAAGAAAAACAATGTATGGATAATAATAAACCATTTATAGTGTTTCTTTCCTTTTTCAATGGCTCCTCTTTGTTTCATCCATTGCTCATTACTACGTGCAATAGCCAGCTCTACTAGTCGCTGTATTATAATCACCGACAAAATAATCCACATAAAAATTGGCATTACTACATCCACTCCATTAAAATCAATTCCGAACTGAACCCTGGACCAAGTGCAGAGAGCACACTTTTTTCATTTGTATATCGTGCTTCCTTCATCCATGAATAAAGTACATAAAGAACGGTTGCTGAAGACATATTACCGTGTTTTCTTAGTACAGAAATAGAGTGACGAAATTTATCAACATCTGCTTGCAACACATGTTGCATCGCTTCTATAACTTTCTTGCCTCCTGGATGGGCAATAAAAGTAGCAATAGCATTTTCGTTTAATTGGTGTTGATTAAAAAATAGCTGTACATGCTCCCTCCAAAAACTTTGTACGAGCGCAGGAATGCTTTTGGAAAAAATCACTTCAAATCCTGTTTCGATGATTTGCCATCCCATTACCGAAATGCTGTCCTTTTTAGTATAAGAATCGGATTGCAGCAAACGTGGTACTTTATTTTTACTATGTTGAATTAATGGAGATGTTTCTCCAACAATAACTGCGGCCCCTATACCGTCACCAAATAAAGCAGTTCCTATCAGGTTACTTTTTTTCAGATCCCCTTTTTGAAACGTTAAGCTGCATAATTCACAACAAATAACTAATGCAGATTTATCTGGGTTTGCTGACAACCAATCGTGTGCTCTTGCTAAGCCAATAGCTCCTCCAGCGCACCCTAATCCCCATAAAGGCATGCGCTTTACATCTTGTCGAAAAGGACGTTCATTCATTACATGCACATCTAATGAAGGGGTTGCTACACCGGTACTTGACACAAAGATAATCATATCAATATCTTCGTAATCAATAGGATTTGATAAAAACGCCATCTGATGTAAACAATCATCAATGGCTTTTAACGCATACGCTTTAGCAAGTTCAATAAATAAATTGTTGCGCTCTTGGAAGGAATGATTTTCTGTAAACCAATTAGTTTCCACTACAAACTGCCTTTCGTCCACTTGTGCATGATCAAAAACAGGGAGTAGCCGGTTAATTTCTCGCTTGGAATAAGGAAAAATTTCCTGAACCATTTCTTTTACACGTTGTTGACTTAGACGATACTTTGGTATTCCCAAGCCAATGGAACAAATATATGACATGCTTTAATCTCCTTTACAAATCATGACGTGTGAGCGTTGTTCCCCCTGTTAATCGACCAAAATGTAATTGCATACTAAAACACACACCGTTACTTAAACCTACTTACAGCATCTTTTATACGATTAAAACTGATAAATAGCCTTGAATTTTTTTTCTAAATGTTGTACTAAATAGTCAGGGTTTAATGTTTCGTTCGTTACATCAGTTAGAACTTTCAGCGGTTCTTTCAATTTTCCATATTGATGAATGGAATTAGCGAGCCAACTTTTAATAGGAGTAAGGTCACCAGTTCGGATAAGGCTCTCTACATGAAGGTCTTTAGATAATGTATGATAAATTTGTGCTGCATACATATACCCTAAAGCGTAGGATGGGAAGTACCCGAAATCACCACCTGCCCAATGAATATCTTGCAGTACACCTTCCCTATCTGTTGGCGGCGTGATACCTAAATAATCGTTCATTTTTTCATTCCATAAATGAGGTAAGTTATCTACTATGATTTCTTCATTCATAAGTGCTTTTTCTAACTCATATCGAATCATAATATGTAGCGGATATGTTAATTCATCTGCTTCAATTCGAATAAAAGATGGCTTCACTTCGTTGATTGTTTGATAAAATTGTTCTAAATCTATATTTTGAAATGAATGTGGAGCATACTGCAAGAATAAGTCGTAATTCTTTTGCCAAAATGGATAACTTCTGGCAATGAAATTTTCCCAAAATAACGATTGTGATTCATGTATACCCATAGAAGTTCCAGTCGCTAATGGTGTTTGGGATAAACGAGGGTCAATATTTTGCTCGTATAAGCCGTGTCCCCCTTCATGAATTGTTCCAAATACAGCCATTCGGAAATCATTTTCGTCATAACGAGTAGTTAATCGTACGTCATTTTGATTTAATGGAATAGCAAATGGATGAACAGTCTCATCTAAGCGCCCAGATGTAAAGTCATAGCCCATTTGTTTAAGCAGTTGCTCTGTAAAAGCTACTTGCTGTTGTTTAGGGAAATGAACTTGTATTAAGCTAGGATCAGGCTTTACACCACTTGCTTGTACGTTTTCTAATATAGAGCGTAACGATCTGCGTAATTTAGGAAATACATGATCTAGTTTGTTCACTGTGATACCTGGCTCAAATTTGTGTAGCAAAGCATCGTAAATATTATTTTCATATCCCCAATAAGAAGCGAATTCACGGTTGAAATCTACTAACTTTTTAAGATAGGGTCGAAATAGATGAAATTCATCAGTCTCTCTAGCTTGTTGCCAAATTGCTTCAGATTTAGTCTGTGTAATCATAAAATCTTTATACAGCTTGTGAGGAATTTTTTTATTTCTTTCATATTCTTCTTCACAAACTTCAATTGTTCTTAAAAGAATAGGATCATTAGCGTTAGGTTTAAGTTCTTTAATAAATGCTTCCATTTGCTTCGATGTCTGCAATTGGTGAATTTTTTCTCCCAAAAAACCTGCCACTTCTGAACGCTGCTCTACTCCTTTAGTTGGAATTTTCGTACGCATATCCCAATGTATAAGGGAAAGTGCCTCTCGATAATAATCTATTTCTTTTAAATAATTTTTAAATTGCTGTTTTTTATCACTTAATTTCATCAGAATCTCCCCTTTCTTTCTGACCGAAGTACTGATAATAGTCTGTTCGAATATAGCCATTAAACAACTTTCGCTTCTTCGTTGCTTTTTTACCAAAAGCGGCTTCAAAATGATCATATGCCGTTATTATATAAACACTCCAACTAGGGTGGTTACTTATGATTTCACCAAGTTGTTTTGCTGTTTTCGTTGATTGTTTTTGATCTCCGAGACGCTGCCCATAAGGCGGATTGCTTACAATATAACCGTTAGGCTGTTTAAAGTGAAGATCACTAACTTGCATTTGCTTCCATTGAATAAGTTCCCCTAGCCCTGCTTCAAGTGCATTTCTATTCGCAACGTTAATCATTTTATGATCAATATCCGTCCCAGTAATATTTAAAGGTTGATCATAATTAGCGACATCCTCCGCTTCTTCAAAAGCTTTGTCCCAATACTTTTGTTTAACAAATGACCAATCTTCGGATGAAAATTCACGATTAAAACCTGGAGCAATATTTTGTCCAATCATTGCAGCTTCAATAGGGATAGTACCTGAACCACAAAATGGATCAACGAAAGTCTCATTTGGATGCCAATTGGTTAATAATACTAATGAAGCAGCAAGGGTCTCTTTAAGCGGAGCCTCACCTTGTCCAACTCGATAGCCTCGCTTATGTAAACCTACGCCTGAAGTATCGATCGTAAGTGTTGCTTCATCTTTTAATAAGGCGATTTCGACACGATACATTGCTCCCGTTTCTGGTAGTTTAGAAATCATGCCATATTTTAATTTCATCCTTTCAACGAGCGCCTTTTTGACTATTTTTTGACAATCAGGAACACTATGTAATGTTGATTGAACAGATTTTCCTATTACAGGAATTTCACCATCTTCATCAATGTAAATTTCCCAGGGTAAAGCCTTTGTTCCCTCAAATAAATCATCAAAGGATGTAGCTTTAAATTTACCAACTAATAATTTTACTCGATCCGCAGAACGAAGCCATAAATTACAACGAGGAATTGCGTTTATAGGCGCCTCAAATTCTACTTTTCCATTATCAACTTGTACTTCATAACCTAAATTTTTAACTTCTTTTGCAACAACAGACTCTAATCCCATCGCTGCGGTAGCTATTAATGTAACTGTATGCATAAAAAAACGTCCTTTCAATGACTGTTTGTGTTTTAGTTTACCATATTTTCTTATGCATCATGAATAAATATTCGTTATGCAAATGAATTTCATACAAGAATGGATAGAAACAGATCGTTGATTAAATGAAAAAAGTCTCTCTTTCGTTTATACACTTTAACGATAGAGAGACTTCATGTTAATTATTTTGACCTGTTAAATACTCGATAAGCCATGTTCTGTACCATTGTACTGCTAACGGTGGTCAACCTCGTACTTTGGTGGTGATCATCTATCTACAAGCTTAGCTTGTCCTCCGTTCGGTTCCTATTCCCTACTAAAAGATGCCCCTACCATTATTTGGGTTGCTCACTCGTGGGGTTTACCTCGTTCCACCTGAAAGGTTTCCCAATCAGCTACGTCACTGTGGCACTTTCAAGGTTACTTCCGTATCCGATTACTGGACTTAGGAAATGCACCTGCCGTTAACCAAAAGGTTACCTTGACTTATGATTTCGTCAAGCACGAACACTACAAACATCGCAGTTTGTGTGAGCATGGACTTTCCTCTGTAAAAATTACAGCGATCACTTGAGTATTTAACAACTAGTGCAAGATAAGATTATACCATATTGATAAAAAAAAGCAAGTTAAGAAATGAGAATCACCCTTCTGAATCAGCAAACTTTTTACCAAACACTGCTTTTTCTAAATTTGAAAGACGTTTTAACACATCATAATTAACTTGATGATTAGGTGCAGTTTGCACAGACCTTGCTTTTGGTTTCTCAGTACTTGTTTTTCGCAATTGCTCATTTTCTTGTTGTAAACGATTGATCTCCTGTTTAAACAAATCATAATCTTGAATAATTAAGTCAAGAAATTCATCCACTTCTTCTTGGTTATATCCTCGCATTGCGGTCTTAAAATCTTTATCTAAAATATCTTTACTTGTTAAATGCACTTGGTTCATACTCATTACGATCACCTCATACCAGTTCTATAATTAAGTGTGGCTTTGTTTGTTTCTTTTTTTCCATTGTATGACTGGAAAAAAATAATATGTTTGTGTACTCTTTTTTTATTATAGCATTAAATAAGAGGTGTGAAAAATGAATCCGTGCAAATGCGTTTTGAGTGGTACATAATGAAGTATCGAAAAGTGTTTGTTACGATTGAAAAATACATTGTTTACTGTTACCGAGTTTGTCTGCAAGCACTCCAAAATATAAAAAATACTTTTACAATAGAGAACAAATGTCGTAATTCGCTACACTTCTTGCTCTAAATCAGAAGGCTGAAACGAAAAAGGCAATAGTTCTTCCATTTTAACCGTTTTTATATCTTCTTTTAGGTTAGTTAGATGAATAAGCATATCTGAAGGAAAAAATTCACTCATTACTTGTCTACAAGACCCACATGGAGGTACGGGCCTTTCTGTATCAGCAACAACAGCCATTTCCGTAAATGATTTTTCACCATTGGCAATTGCTTGGAAAATAGCCACTCGCTCTGCACAGCATGTTACAGGATAAGCAGCATTTTCGATATTACAGCCTGTATAAATATTTCCGGAACCCGTTTGTAACGCTGCTCCAACTTGAAAATTAGAATACGGTACATATGCTTTTTCTCTAATTGTTTTAGCAGCTTCTATTAATGCTTGTTTTGTTTTCATCATGCATCCCCTTCTCGAATTGATTTTAGAATCATCTAACAGATTTACAACAGCGTATCCAACTCGCGCATTAACTGATCGAAAATGTATTGTATTGATTTGTATAATTCGATATATCGTTTTTTCTTTACATCTATATAATAACTATGTAACAGTAATAGTTCCATATTTTCTCTTGTAGAAACAATTTGGTGAGGATGTACATTCACTTTGCGCTTTTGTACCAACTGTAAAGCTTCTGTTTCCCAACGTTCAAGCAACTGATAAATAGGCGTTGTTTCCTCTTTAACTTTCAGAAACAACGCTCTATCTTTTCGATCCTCTGGAGGATTAGTATGCTCAAATTTTTCTTTCAACTGATATAAATTTTGTTGTAATATATTGGTTTGTTGTTTTATATCCATGCAAATCTCAACCTACTTAAATATAATGATATGTCTATATAGTAACATATAATGAAGATGAATAAGAACTTTTTACTATGGTGCTATTTTAAATTTTTTTCAAATGATTTCTTTTGAGGAACGAAGTAGATACAAGTTGATACTGGATAGGCTTACTTTCTTTGTTCTCTTGTATTTTTTTCTAATTGTATACATTGCTTCTTCACTAGCGCAATTTCATTTAGTTTTTCATAATATTGATTTGATATATTATTTTCTACTTTCATGATCAACTTTTGATCCAATCGGCGAATTTGATTTGATAATTCGTATAAAGCTGCTTCCACTTTTTTACGGTCCACACCGCGCTTTCCTTTTTTTGGTGATTGATACGCAAGCATTCTTATGCTACCTCCCCTTTCCATCTTACTGTATACATTTCGCCTTAAAAAGAAGGCTTCCTTCACGTTCGACAAAACTAGAATGAAGCTTACAAAACAAGTGAATATACTCATTTATTTTTACGTTTTTGACAAACTAATGATGAAAGGAGGGTAAACGATGAAAGATAAAAAGAAGAAACAAACCAAAACAGAAAGCATCCGTTCTAAATCTTTGAAAAAAGGAGACAAAAAATTGAACGGACCCAACTTTCCAGCAACTTAGATGTTAAAAAAGTGTTTAAAAAAGTGCTGCCATATACGTGCATGGCAGCACTTTATCTATTCAAAATGATTTTAAAAATCACTCGAAATGACACGTTGTATTTCTTTACTTTGTTTCTGCTTCTAGTTGGAGATACGTTTGCCTTACCGTAAAATATCTTTATAAGGAAATTGTTATATTTTTTCTTTTACTGTAACCTAATTTATATTTTAGAGAAGCTAATCCCTTTTTGAAAAATATTTTTTTGCCGTAAACACTTGTTTAGTATAGAAATAAGCAAATAACATTTGTCGTTTTTGATAAAAAGTTTTTCCGATTTGTTGTTTGTTACATCGAGGTGCGTCGCGAATCCATTTTTTCTTTACACCCCCTGATTGATACCAATCCTTTCGTATGGTATCTTGATGTGTAATACTGGGATATACCATTCGCAAGATTGGGGTTATCGGTTGTTTGGGAAGCTTCAAAAAACGTTCATAATCACGTCTGGATCCAGTGTGTGTACAATATTTAGTAAATAAAAACGTTTGCTTATAGACAGTTGGGGAAAAAATAATAGAAGCTAGTTTTTTCCCTAACTGAATTCGGTTCGTTTTATTTGTGAAGTTATGGACATAGGCACCATATAAATCATCATTGGACATAGAAGGCAAAAGAACAGCATTCATCATAAAAAAGTTTTGCATTTGATAAGGCAATTGATGAAATACACGGCGTTGAAAATAATGCTGATTAATAACAGGCTCTTGAATAACATTCTGTTCGTTTATAATAAGTGCTTGTACAAGACGATTTTTATCACAATACTTCCAAAAATAGTGCCATTCTTTTATCATATAACTAGAAACATGAAACAGAGAAAGAAGATCGAACATTGGTTTGTTGTTTTGCTTGGATAATTGGTATACTAAGAGTTGAGGGAAGGCATCTGAAAAAATGAGCCAATTAGCACGCTCATACGTCATAAACAGCCGCTGTCTTTCTTGCCTCCCTAATAAATGTTGAAATGGAGTCATTTGCAGATCGGTCATGTTCCAGCCAGCATTTCTCGATACGATACTTGCTAAAAAAGCCCATTTTATTTCTGGGAATTTCAGATAAAACTTAAAATAAGCGTTTGTACGTGTTATATTATCTTGGTTATGTGCTGTTGTTTTATTTGTTATATAATGAAGATAGGCTTTGATGTTTGCATCTATATACATCTGCCTCCCATCCTTTCAGAACAATTATTTTATAACATGTACGGAGCATGACATTACTATGCATCATAAGGCGCTAGTATTTTTTTGCAGAGAGGAAATACTATGTAAATAAAAGTGAATTTCAATCAAGGTGAATTTTTCAGAGACAACACAAAAGGTTAAACTTTACATTTTGTGTTGTTGAACAATTTCTTTTCGCCATGAAACGTGTCAGCTATTTCATTTATTCATACGCTGATTTAAAGAAGGGGTTGTAAATAAATGAATTACCCAAATGGAAGAAAAAATGGGGATCTATACAAGCAAAAAAAATTATATTCTCATCAATTTGGTAATCGTGGGATGTCATTAGAAAAGGATATTAATGATACAAATGCATACTATTTAGAAACAAAAAAAGCTGTCATTCACAAAAAACCGACACCTGTTCAAATTGTTAAGGTCAATTATCCAAAACGAAGTGCAGCAGTAATTACAGAAGCTTATTTCAAACAAGCTTCAACAACGGATTACAACGGAGTGTATCGCGAAAAATACATTGATTTTGAAGCAAAGGAAACAAAAAATAAAACGCTATTTCCGTTAGCAAATATACATGCTCATCAAGTCGAACATATGCAGGCAGTTGCTGCTCAAGGCGGTATTACTTTTCTGCTCATACGCTTTTCTGTACTTGATGAAACATATTTATTTCCTGCTGAAAGACTTTTTACGCATTGGTATGCTCACCTAAAAGGAGATAAAAAATCTATTGCGTATAAAACAATAAAACAGCAGGGTTATTTTATCCCTTTTCAATATAAAGCTAGAGTTGACTATTTAACAATTATTGATAAGCTTTATTTTTAGAGATGGAGGAATGAAGCATGGCAAATAATAGCCAGTCTCGTACAGCGAGAAGAAAACAAAAGAAAACAAAGAAAAAACCATTATGGAAAAAAATATTACTTTCAATCATAATTATTTTTATAATTATGGGACTTGGTGCTGGAGCTACAGCAGCTTACTGGGTAGCAACAGCTCCTGATTTAGATGAGTCGAAATTATCCGACCCTCTTGCCTCAGAATTCCTAGATATTGATGGGAAATCATTTGCGGTTATGGGTGAGAAAAATCGAACGAAAATTAGCTACGATGATCTACCACAAGTGTTAATTGATGCTGTTACAGCAACCGAAGATGCGAGGTTTTTTGAGCATTCTGGTATTGACTTAAGGAGAATTGGCGGTGCAATTATTGCCAATATAAAAAATGGCTTTGGTTCAGAGGGGGCAAGTACGATTACGCAACAAGTAGTTGAAAAATCTTTCTTGTCTGCTGAAAAAAAGATTAGTTTAAAAGTTCAAGAGCAATGGTTAGCATTACAATTAGAAAGAGACTACTCAAAAGAAGAAATTTTGGAAATGTATTTGAACAAAATCTTTTACGGTAGTAATGCTTATGGAGTGGCTACAGCTGCAGAAACTTATTTCGGCAAAGAAGATTTAAGCGAATTAACATTGCCTGAAGCGGCCATTTTAGCTGGGTTGCCACAGCGACCAACAGCATACAACCCGTTTAAAAATCCCGAATTGACGAAAGAGCGGATGGATACTGTTTTAGATTTAATGGTACGCCATGATAAAATTTCTGCAAAAGAAGCCGAAGAAGCTAGAAATGTTGATATTCCTTCTTTATTAGTTGAAGATAAGCCAGAAACGACACCTTATGAAGGTTTCTTACAACAGGTGGAAAAAGAAGTGAAAGAAAAAGTAGACGGTGCAGATATTTATACAGATGGTTTAACCATTCATACGACAATTGATCAAGGTGTGCAGAAGCATGTGGAATCCTTACTAACGGATAGTGACTCAAATCCGATTCAATATCCTGACGATGAGATGCAAGCAGCAATGACAGTTCTTGATACGAAGACTGGAGCCATTCGGGCTATTGGTGGTAGAAGGAATAGCGAAGGGAAAAGAGAGCTAAATTACGCTATTCAAAACACAACACAGCCAGGTTCAACTTTTAAACCTATTGTAGCTTACGGGCCAGCAATTGAATATAATAAAATGTCAACATACCATCAAATAAACGATGATACTCGCTCATTTGCTCCACTTGATCACGAATAAATCTGTACATGTCTGCAGAATGTAAGTCACCTGACTTCATTCCAGGCAACCAGAGTAGTGTTCCAGGAAGAGCTTCTTCATGCTTTTTCCATCCACCATCTAAAGTTAGAAAAAACACATGATTAAAAGGTTGCTTTTTTATTTCTTTAGCCCAGGAATCAATTCTTGTAAGTTCTTGTTCTTGGATGATAGGTTTTCTATAAACATAAGGTGGTAATAACATCATCCGTCCTGTAAGTTCTTTTTCTAACTCATTTACAAGTAACATCGTCCATTCGTATTGAAAAGCGTTTACGTCTAAATGCGTATCACTTTCCATTTCAAAAGGCATTAATGGAATTAGAACCGTATCAATGTATTCTTTTGCCTCTGTATACTGAGTTATGTCTGTTTTTTTCCATTTCATCGCTCTGCCCAGCCTTTCTTACTCTGCAAAATTTTAAATATATTTATTTAAATCTTATCTATCTTCACAAAAAAAATCAACCTATCACTTTAGCAATTTTGGTTGATTTAAAAAGTTCTCTTCCAACATTTGAAGTTCTTTTGTTAATTTTAAGAAAGCTTCTTCATTCATACAGTCCAAGGCTTGATCAATTTGCTCATTTAAAAAACTTCTTTGAAATTCGTATCGAGATTGATCTAGCAGCTGCTGTGCAACTTCTTTGTCCTGAGCAGTTATGAAATAGTCATTTGGTATAAATGGGTTTTCCTCTAATACCGCAATATATAATGCACTTCGGTATGATCTTTTAAAATTTAACTGAAGGTACAGAGCTTCTGTTTTATTCAAGCGAATGTCATGAAACGATTTCTCTGCATCTGTTGTTACGAGTTGATTTTTATAAAAACGAAAGGCTGTTTCACTTGAGCATTGACTTGTCATAATAATTCCCCGTGGACAGAATTTCGCCTCTCTAACAAAATGAAGATGGTGAAGTATTTCATCGTGATTCATTAAATAATTTAAAATCCATACGCTCTCTCGCTTTTTTAGCTGGTAATGATTTAAAAACCATCGAATAAAACTTTTTTTATCTTCTACAGATACTGGAGTATGCACCATTTCTCACTCTCCTTTACAACCTCTTTTCATGGATAATTTGGTGTACCACGAGTCCATTTAAATAAGTCTAAGAAGTTGTTCAATCAAAAAGTCATGCACTTACGGCTCTTCACGATCAGATTGCTTTAAGCGAAATAGAAATTCATTTACTTCATCATCTATTGGTTGTTGCTCAAGGTATGCAGTAAATACAGGTATCGCCTCTTTTATCCTCCCCTCTTCTGTTAAGAAATAGCCATATTCTTTTAAAAAGTCACTATCGTCTTTGAGATTATTATATGCAGTTTGATAGTGTTTTAATGCATCATTATATACTTCCAATTCATTATAAGCGCGGGCTAGTTCCCAATTATACAAAGGATCCTCTGCACCTGTATTCATTATTTCGCTAACCAAGTCAACAATTCCTTTAAAATCAGCATTATTTTTTAGTAATTCAATTAAAAATAGCACTGCTTCTTTAAAATCAGGATCCATTGCTATAGCTTCTCGAACATGCTGTTCACTTTTTTCATCTTCTCCAAGTTGATGAGCAATTTTCCCAGCTAACAAAAATAAATCTTTATTAAAAGCATCTACATGAAGTCCTTTTTGACTAATTTCATATGCTTTCTCATATATCCCCTCTTCCTCATAAAGAGAAGCAAGATGATAATACACTGTATGGTAATACATATCAATCTCCATGACATGTTCCCACGCTTTTCTCGCAATGTCTTTTCTTCCAGTTTGGTAAGCAGTAAAACCATATTTAAACAACGTATCGGGATTTTCACTATCTTCATCTTGATAGTAAGTTAAAGCTAATTCAAACTCTCCAGATTCGGCATACGCTTCAGCTAGGCGATCTGTTATCGATACATGAGCAATTTCTTTCATCTTAGGCAAAATATTTTCATAATAAGTAGTGGCTTTTACATAATCTGCTGTTGAAAAATATAATTCTCCTAAAGCAAAATCAATAATTGGTTCATTAGGATCAAATCGTTTAGCCATTAATAACTTTTGTTCAGATACTTCAAAAAGCCCTTGCGCTTGATAAAGATCTGCTAATTGAATCAATGTTTGTAGGTAAGCAGGATCTTCTTCATCAATATCATTTAACAGTTGGATAGCAGCTTCGTCATCTTCCAATTCCGTATAAATATCTGCAAGAGCCACTTTTAGTTCTCCTTCAGCAGGAAATTGATGTATTAAATCTTGAAAAATAGCTTTTGCTTCGTGTAAGTAGCCCCATTGCAAATACAATTCTGCTATTGTGTATCGCTCTTCGTCATCAGCCATTGGTAAATAGTTTTCCAATAATTCTACCGCTTTTTCTGCGTGCTGGGCTTCCATTAAACGAACAGCTTCCATAATTGTTTCCACATTGAACTTCCTTTCTTCACGTTCATCAGGTCTTTATCATAACGGAAAACGAGCAGATGTTCAAAATAAACGCATAGCCAATCATTTTAAAGGTTAACACCTTAGAAAAACTTGGCTATCTCCAAAGTCTTTCTAACGATAACCGTAGTTTTTCTTATACCATAAACCAAAAAAATCTTATACACCCAACTATATACTAACGTTTCCTCATTATCACTCCAATATTCGCCAGATAAGCTTGATAAACATCCAAATAGCAGCAAGCCGAACCATTAAATTATAAAATAGTTCGGCTTGTTTGTACTATAGACATGTTTATCTTGTAAAAAACTTCCATGGGGCATCTTGGGATAAAGACTACATAATTTGGCTTCGCAGCGTAAATAATGGGCTTTTATTGTTCGTTAGCTTGATCGCTGATGTAGTTTTGTCATGACCTCTTTTTAGAAATTATTCGCTCACTGATTTTAAATCTGCATAAAAAGTTGGGTAAGATGTTGCAATTGGAGTTATGTCATTAATTACGACTTCACTTGTGGTGATCAAAGATGCAATAGATGCCATCATAGCCATTCGGTGATCATGATAGGATTCAATTCTATTGCCGTGCAGTTTCGATCGTCCATGAATTAGTAGCCCATCCTCTTTTTCTTCGACTTTTGCCCCTAAATTAGTAAGTGTTTCTGTCACAGCGTGAATGCGATCCGTTTCTTTGACACGAAGTTCTGCAGCATCCTTAATTACTGTCGTTCCTTCAGCTTGAGTAGCTAATAAAGCGATGATCGGTATCTCATCTATGAGTCTTGGAATCATATCTCCTTCAATAATTGTTGCTGTTAACTCCTTGTAACGAATATTAATGTCACCAATACGTTCACCACCTTTTGTTTCTTCCCTCTCAATGGTTATGTCAGCTCCCATTGCTTGTAAAACGTCAATGATTCCTGTACGCGTTTCATTCAACCCAACATGTAATAGTTTTAATTGACTACCTGGAACGATAGCAGCTGCAACGAGAAAGAACGCTGCAGATGAAATATCACCGGGAACGTAAATATCTGTAGCTGTTAATGTTTGTTGTCCACGAACGGAAATATCTAAACCGTTATTTAACAATTCCACACCAAAAGCTTGTAACATTGATTCTGTATGATTTCTTGTAGGTGATATTTCAGTAACAGTAGTAGTTCCGTTTGCAAATAAACCAGCTAAAAGAACAGCTGATTTAACTTGCGCGCTTTTTACAGGTAAATGATAATGAATGGCTTGCAATGTTTTCCCTTCTACAGCTAAAGGGAGATAGTTTCCTTGTGAGCACCCTGTAATGCTTGCTCCCATTAGACGAAGTGGTTCAACAACGCGATTCATAGGGCGTTTTGTTAACGAACGATCTCCATAAAAAGTAGTAAAAAGAGGTAAGCCTGCTAAGATACCTAGTATTAGTCTTGCCGTCGTACCAGAATTACCTAAATAAAGAGGCTCAACTGGCTCAGTAAATGATTGTGGACCTTCTCCGTAAATAGTTAAACTGGATTCTTTCTGTTCAATAGAAACACCCATAGACCGAAAAATATTTACTGTACGCAAACAATCTTCACTGTTTAAAAAATGTTCCACAATTGTAGTCCCATGAGCTAGTGAGCCAAACATAATGGATCGGTGTGAGATCGATTTATCACCTGGTACTTCTATCTCCCCTTGTAAAGGGTTGCCTATCGGTTGTAATATTCGTTCTTTCAACTTTCTATCATCCTTTATCAAACATTATTTTTCGATCATCGTTTCATAACCCGATTCATTTAGGGTGTGTGCACTTATTTTTTGGAGTTTTTCAGTTGCAAAACTTAACCTAAGAGCTCCCATTATCCCTTCCCTAATTTCTAATATTTGAATATTATTTATGCTAATGTTATTATCTGCCAACAGTTTTGTTACATGGGCTAAAGCCCCTGTTTGATCTTGAATATCTACATACAAATCGTAATATGAAGGAATGGCTCCTTTATCTTTCGTACCTAAACCATCACGGTACCGTTTAGCTGTTTCTAAATACGTAATCATCTCTTGCTTATTATTTTCTTCAACTAAATTTTTTACATGTTTCATTTCTGTAATCCATTCTTCTAAAAACAGCGACATTTTCTTTCGATTATGATAAAAGATATCCTGCCAAAGTGTAGGGTTGCTAGATGCAATTCTTGTAATATCGCGAAATCCACCTGCAGCAAGGTTAGGTAAATAAGCGTGCGTCTGTTCCCAATGCTTTGCCTGGTGAACGAGTGAAGATGCAATTAAATGCGGGAAATGAGAAATCACACCAGTCATTTCATCGTGTTCCTTCGCATCTAGTATGAGAAATTTGCTACGTGTCGGTTCAAGAAGCCTTTTTAATGATTGAACATCACACTCTTTACTACGCGTCGTGGGAGTCAATACATAAATTGCGTTTTCAAATAGATGCGCTTTTGCAGCCTGCACCCCTTTTTTATGGGAACCTGCCATTGGGTGTCCACCAACAAAAGATATGTCCATATTTTGTAACTGATTAGCCGCTGTTATCATGGATTGTTTCACGGAAGAAACATCAGAAACGATTAACTTTTGGGATAATTGTATTTCATCTAAAGCTGCTAGTAATTCAATTGACTTAGATATTGGGGCTGCCAAAATAAGATAGTCAACTTGACATACTGTGGTTGTAAAGTCTGTTTTTGCTTCGTCAATGATACCATGGGTCTTGGCGTATTGTAATGTCTCTAAGTCAATATCATAACCAATTACATAATTATCAGCTATTGTTTTTAATGCTTTTGCTATCGACGCGCCGATAAGACCAAGACCTGCTATAGCTATTTTTCGCTTCACATATACATCTCCTTAGCTGTTTTGGTGCTGATAGAGTGAAAGTAATTCCTGCATGCGATACATATCATCCTGTAACCCTAACGTAAATCGAAAAGTATTTGGTATTCCCAACAGCTCACCAGGGCGAACGATAAACCCATGTTGGATTAAATAATCAAACACTTTTGTTCCACTAGTAGGTGTAGAAACAAGCATGAAATTTGTTTCAGAAGGGTAATAATGCCAGCCTATCCTATCCAAGAATGCTTGGAAATCGAGCTTTACTTTTAAGTTTTGCTGCCTTGTTTCTTCAATAAAAGCTTCATCAGCAAGTGCAATTTGTGCGATTTGCTGAGCGATGGAAGTTGTATTGAAAGGTCCACGTACAACGTTTAATTGATTAATGATCTGCTTATTTGCAACCCCATACCCAATACGCAATCCCGCAAGTCCGTATGCCTTTGAAAAAGTTCGTAAAATTATAAGATTGTTGTATTTTTGAATCTGTTCCATTGCATGAAGGTCTTTCGTTTCGTCTAAATACTCATAATATGCCTCATCTAATACGACTAAAACATGTTGTGGACACGTATCCATAAAAGCAATAAAATCCTGCTTGGTTATTGGAGTACCAGTTGGATTATTAGGAGAACAAAGCCAGATAACATTTGTATCTTGATCGATAGCTTCAAGCATACCATTTAAATCATGGTGGCCTTCTATAGTTGGTATCTCCTTTATTTTTGCTCCTTCAATTATTGCGTTATGCTTATATTGAGGGAAAGTTGGTGTAGCCATCACTGTGTTAACTCCTTGAAATAAATAAGCTCGGCAAATCATTTGAACAATTTCTTCAGAGCCACTCCCAAAAATTATTTCTGACTCACTTACTTTTAATTTATAAGCTAAATCTTTGCGGAGTTGTGCTGTATGGCCATCTGGATAAATATCAAACGCAGGCTCATAAGAAGCTAAAAACTGTCTAACTGTATCTGCATAACCATATGGATTTTCATTTGAAGATAATTTCACAATTCTATCTATTTGGTATTGCCTCTTAATATCTTGAATTTGCTTTCCTTGTTGATATGGTGCAATCTGCTTTAACGAAGATTTTGCTTTCATTTTTATTTATCCTCCTTATTCCATTTTGCTAAATCAGGGCGCAAATGAATAGCTTCATTTTGAAAGACATGGTGAATATTTGATTGTTCTAGTTCTGTATTTACAACCATCATTACACGTATACAAAGCTCTAAACTATTCGGCACATCTATTTCTGTCATACACATTACTGGAACATATGTCCAACCCGATAACTCACGCAAACCTTTAGCTGGAAAGGTTGCAGTAATGTCTTTTGTTACAGATATAAAAACATGAGAAACATCTTCTGGTAATACATTATTTTTCTTGATCATTTCCTCAATTAAGTTTTTTGTATTATTTATAATTACATCGGCTGCATTAACAGCTACCGTCGTTGCACCCCGTATGCCTCTAGTCACTTATTCACCAACTTTCTTTTAAAAGAAGATAAGTAGGAAAGCATATCTTCATCCGTCATCTGCTTTATAATTGGTTTACCAACTTGTTCTAGCAACACCATTTGAATACGATGTTGTTTATTTTTTTTATCGTTTTTCATTTTAGCTAATATAGTTTGTTGATCTCCAGTTAGGGAATGAAGCGGGTAGTGGTTTGTTTCTAACCATTGCTTTAGTTGTAAAAAAGGCAATGTCGTATCAAAAACTGATTCGCTAACATGTAGTGCAAATAGCAAACCTATAGCAACCGCCTCACCATGTGCAATAGATCCATATCCTAAATGAGCTTCCAAAGCATGACCCAACGTATGGCCAAGGTTCAAATACTTTCGCATTCCATTTTCTTTTTCATCTTGTTCTACTACTTGTGCTTTAATTTGAATCCCTGAACAAATATGCTCTTGTGTTATAGATGGTGGTAAATTTTGTAAATTTGTAGTTAAAATGGATCGATATATAGCTTCATCAGAAATGAGTGCTTCTTTTACTAATTCTGCGTATCCAGAGCGGATTTCCCGATCATTTAACGTAATTAGCGTCTCAATATCATAAAAAACTCCTTGCGGTGCATAAAAGCTACCAATCAAGTTTTTCCCCAACGGATGGTTAATAGCTACTTTTCCACCAACACTACTATCATGCGCTAATATTGTTGTCGGCATTTGGATATAGTCAATGCCACGCATATAAGTAGCTGCTACAAAACCTGCTAAATCACCAATAACCCCTCCACCTAAAGCAATTAACAAAGAATGACGGTCTAATCCATACTCAATTGCTTCTGTCATTAATTGATTATAGTAATCTATACTTTTCGTCTGTTCTCCAGCAGGTAATATTGTGTGGTGGACATGAAAATCTGAGAGTGTTTCTAATACGTCTCCCAAATATAATTTAGCTACATTCTCATCTGTTATCACCCAAATAGATGAATAACTATTAGTGAAGTAATCCGTAATTTGATTTCGGATGCCTTCTCCAATAACGATAGAATAAGCGTGTGTACTTGCTTGAATGTTTAGTTCTTCCATTTAAAAACACCTGATTTCTTCACGATATGCTTCAATCGCTTCTTTTAACTTTGCAAATTGATCATTTGTAAATTGCTCTGTTAAAGCTTTTGCTAGCTCGAATGCAACAACATGCTCCATAACAACTGAAGCGGCAGGAACTGCACAAGCATCAGATCTTTCAACCGTCGCTTTAAACGGTTCTTTTGTATCGATATCTACGCTCGTAAGTGGTCGTTTCATTAATGTAGGTATAGGTTTCATTACTCCTTTAACCACGATCGGCATTCCTGTTGTCATACCACCTTCAAATCCCCCAAGGCGATTCGTAGTTCGGTAATACCCCTTCTCTTCATTCCAAGCAATCTCATCATGGACTTGACTACCATTCCGTTTTGCCGCTTCAAAACCAATTCCAAATTCGACCCCTTTAAAAGCATTTATGCTTACTACACTTCCAGCTATTCTACTATCCAATTTGCGATCATAATGGACGTAAGAACCAACACCTGCTGGCATTCCTTCCACATAAACTTCACAAACTCCTCCGATTGAGTCTCCAACTTGTTTTGCATCGTCAATTGCCTGTATCATAGGCCCTTCCACTTGTTTATCCAAAACGCGAACGGGTGACCCATCAGCTATTTGCTGTCTTCCTCGTACAGAAAGTTGTTCTTGGTCTTCTGCAACAATACCTGCAATTTCCTTCACATAACCAACGATTTCAATACCCAAATGCTTAAGCAACGTTTTTGCGATAGCCCCTGCAGCTACTCGTGCGGCTGTTTCTCGGGCTGATGAACGTTCTAATATATTCCTTATGTCTCGATGTCCATACTTAAGAGCACCATTAAGATCGGCATGCCCAGGTCTTGGCCTTGTTATAGTTCTACGAATTTTTTGATCTGTTTCTATTGGATCTGCGCCCATAATGTCTTCCCAATGTTTGAAGTCATCATTATGTACAACTAAAGAAATAGGTGATCCTAATGTTTTACCATGCCTCACACCACTCGTAATGTCTACAAGGTCTTTTTCAATTTGCATTCGCTTTCCCCGCCCGTGTCCTTTTTGTCTACGAGAAAGGGACTGATTAATATCTTCTGTTAATAATGGCATTTGGGCAGGAACTCCTTCAACAATCGTAGTTAATTGTTTCCCATGTGATTCCCCTGCTGTTAAATAGCGCACGTTACATTCTCCTTTTATAGAATTTTTCTAATTACTATACCATACCTTACCATGTTTGTGATAATAAAAACTGAAAAAAACAAAGAATTAGTTAAATGAAGCGCTACCATTATTTTAAAGAATCACGATCATTTTTTTAACCTTAACCATGTATTAGAAACTTACCTTATACTTACTTATACTATATGCCACCATTATATACTTTTTGAAAGTAAAAAAGCTCGTAGTGGACCTAGATCTCTACAAGCTATGTATGGTTATTCTATTGATTTAAAATGGGGTTCGTACTTGTAAATTTCTCGTTCTTTAAATTTCATAAAACATCATTCCATTTTTTGATAAAAGAATGTGTCTAATAAACGTAATTGATATTTTTCTGGGTGAAATATTTGTTCCGTGCTACCGACAAATAAAACACCATTTGTATTTAAGGATTCACTAAAACGTTGATAAACGCTTTCTTTTGCTTCATCAGTAAAATAGATGAGAACATTTCGACATATGATTAAGTCAACATTATTTGGATATGTATCAGCTAGTAAATTATGCTTGCGAAACGTAACTTGCTCTTTTATATTAGGAGATAGATGATATAGTCCATGTTGATTCGTGAAATACTTTTGAATAGATTTTGCTGGTAATTCTTTTAAAGCCTGTTTTTGATAAATGCCTTGCTTGGCCTTGCTTAAAGCAGCTTCATCTATATCTGTTGCCATAATTCGATAGGAAGCTCTAGGAAAATGCTCTGATAGCATAATGGCAAGACTGTACGGCTCTTCTCCTGTAGAGCATGCTGCACTCCAAATTGTAAACGAAGGTTTTTTCACCAATGCTGGCATAACTTTAGTTTGTAAAACTTCCCAACGTTTGGGATTACGATAAAATTCAGATACATTTATTGTTAATCGATCCACAAATTCGTTTAGTAATGCTTGATCTTTACTTCATCCAATAAATCTCCTAACCCTAATCCGTGGGACCCTGAGATTGGAAATGGTTCACCAAACCCTAGTGCATAGTATTCATAAATTGTTTCTCTCATTTCTGGGTTATCGACTTTATTAACCCCTAAAACAACAGGCTTGTTTGATTTATATAGCAATTTTGCAACTTCTTCATCTGCAGCGGTAATACCTTCTCTGCCATTTACTAAAAAAATAATGACATCTGCTTCATCAATTGCTACTTCAGCCTGCTGGCGCATTTTCACTAAAAGTGGCTCGTCTCCAACTTCAATCCCTCCTGTATCAATAAGATTAAAACGGGTAGTAAGCCATTCCGCTTCAGCATAAATCCTATCCCTTGTCACCCCAGGAATATCTTCAACAATGGATATGCGCTCGCCAACTAATCTATTAAAAATAGTTGATTTTCCAACATTTGGTCTTCCTACTATTGCTACTGTTGCTTTCCTCATGAAAGGAACACCCTTTCTTTCACATCTTTTTTGCGTTTTTAATTTTTTATGTTTGTTTTAACTTTTTGGCAAACGGTTGATTTGTAGTTATAGTAAAACTTCATTCAATAGTCGCCTTTTCTTATTTCCTGCAAATTTTCCATAACCAAGGTGAAATTTAAAGGTCTTTGTACATATAAGGTTGAGGTATTTTCATCCCTTACTTTAAATTGTTGTAGAACAATTCTTCATTTTTCGAAATAGGACTGTTACAGCACCTTCTATGTAAGGCTAATTCATAAACCAACGTTTATGTAATAAGTTTCTTACTCTAAGTCCTTGCCCTACAAATCGGTTGTATCTTTTTGCCAACTAGTTTGAACAATCTCTATCATAGCAAAAGTAAAGCATACGCACAATTATAATAATAGCCTATCAATGTTTTACGATAATAAATAACTCTTCACTTAATTCATGAGCAATCCCGTCCGTAATTGCTTCTAAATTAGCAGATATATCCTCTGCTTCTTTTCGAGTTTCACAGATGAAAATTGGTGCGCCACCTTCAACAATGGAAGAATTTGTTGTAATGACAGCTAATATAGCCTTTTCTATTTCCATTTATTCGTCTCCCTTTCGATGTACTTTTTGGAGTTAATAGTATAAGCAATAACGGTAGCGTTCTTTCGCCATAAAGAGTTGGGCGATAAGTGTCAAGTTTTTCTTGTAAAAGCGGATTCAGATGGCATGCGTATGGCGCTTTCCAGTATGGGGACAGATCCAATAACTTTTTTTGCTTTTTTAACATCTCTTATTTGTGGTAGTATAAATATTCCAATTCGTCCATCATCTAAATCCCGCTTAATTAACGGAGTCAGTGCTGGAGTTCCTGAATCTCTAAATACGCCTAAAGTTACGGAAACGTCGTGCAAGATGGCTTGTCGTTGTCCCAAATTCGCAATTGTAGTTATGGTATTAATATTATTAGGGGTGAGAACAAAGCCTAAACCGTATTTTAAAATTTCTTCCTGTCTTTCAGGTAAACCAATATTCATAATATAAATATTGTCCACATATAAACCAGCACCCTTGAAATGGAGTGGGTGATGATCTATTTGTACAATATTTTTCATTGTTTTACCGCTCATTAAAATCATTGAAACAGTAACAGAGCATATCGCTGCAAATAATGCTACATAAACATTAAATATAATAAATGTTAATGTAGTTATAAAGGAAGTAAAAATAACTAAGTAATTCCTACTTTCAAACGAAATAGCGATACCCTCAATATAAGTCTTTCCCCTTGGTACTAATTCAAAACTATCAACTTCCGTTAGTGTGTTTCTTTCCATATTTCTTACTTCCCTAAATTGCGTTGCAGCAACAGTCAAAAATGTAACCGCCGTAAATTCTAACTCCATAATGGCTGGAATGGCAACAGAGCCTAGTGAGGCAGCAATAAAACCTAAAGACACGTGAATCACTTTTCCATGTAAATAAGTAGGATATTGCCTATAATCGGTTCTTAACATTAAAATACGTGCTAAAGTTCCAATGATTACTCCAAATAAAATTGGCATCGTATACTCATTCATTAGCTTTCCTCCAGTAGTTTTCCCGTATATAAGCGATTAAGTTCTCTATATTTTCATCCCATGAGAGTGATCTCTAAAATCCGAATCGATCAATATTAAAACGATATACATGGTTAGTATGTCACAAATTTATTGTTTTACTATATAAACAGTACAGAGAAAAAAACTAATGAGGACTATAAAAACGGTCGGCAAAGCGCGTAGATTTTTAGGTGAGTACTTTATTTGGAGGAAAACTTTTTTTGCAGTAATTGGAAGTTAAAATTTATTCTAAGCAGGCGTAATGACATATTGACCAATTTAAGTAATCTCATTAAAAAGACGCTTCCATAGATAGAAAGCGTCTTTTTAACTAGTTTATATGTTACTACAGACATTTGTTATTTATTGTTTATATTTATCTAATTTATCACCAATAAAATCGCTTATATGAAAACCAGATTGGTCATCGTCTTTTTCATATTGACTATATTCTTTTTCTTCTTGTTCTTGTTCTAATTCTCTAATACTTAAAGAGATGCGTTCTTCTTTTTCATTAACATCAAGTACTTTTACTTTCACCGGTTGTCCAGGTTCAAGAACTTCCTGTGGTGTACCAATATGACGTGTGGCGATTTGTGAAATATGAACTAAACCTTCTACTCCTGGCTCAATTTCGACAAAAGCACCAAAGTTTACTAAACGTTTTACTGTTCCATCTAACACATCTCCTTGAGAAATACGTGTCCCAATTCCAGACCAAGGACCAGGTAAGGCATTTTTTCTCGATAGAGAGATTCTCTCACTATCTGGATCTACAGACAAAACTTCTACTTCTATGCTGTCACCTTCTTGTATAACATCAGAGGGATGTTTCACATGCTCATGAGCTAATTGTGAAATATGAACTAAACCGTCTACTCCACCAATATCCACAAAGACCCCAAAGTCAGTAATACGTTGTACGGTGCCTTGGATAACTTGTCCTGGTTCTAATGATTTAAGCAATGACTGTTTCTTTTCTTGTAATTTTTCTTCTTCAACAGCTTTATGAGATAGAATAACTCTATTTTGATCACGAACAAGATCAACTACTTTAACTGTAAGTGTTTTATCCTTATAATTATTAAAGTCTTCAACATAATATGTCTCTACTAAAGAAGCTGGGATAAACCCACGTAGTCCGACGTCAACAACTAAACCGCCATTGACAACTTCTTTTACTTGCGTCTCAAAAACTTCTCCACTTTCAAACTTCTCTTGAAGATCCTTCCAAGCTTTCTCAGCATCTACAGCTTTTTTGGATAAGATAACATCATCTTCTTCGACTTTCTTTACTTTTAATGTCAATGTGTCTCCTTCACTTACAACGTCACTAGCAGCTTCAATATGAAGATTGGAAAGTTCACCGATTGGTAAAATCCCTTCCGTTTTGTATCCGAAATCAACGAGTACTTGTTTATCTTCCACTTTTACTGCTGTTCCGGTTACTGTATCTCCTACAGCTACATTGATTTGTTCATTGTTTGCTTCTTCATTCATATCCATAGCCCTCCTAAAATCTTATGAAATCCCAAATAACTTTTATGTAATAAGCTACTTAAGCTTTCTACCAACTAAAAATAATCTAAAATAAATGCAGTAAAATAATATTCCTTTTTTATAACTTCTAACAATTATAATTATTTGTCAAGTAATGTAGTTTTATTTATTAAGATCTAATAATTTTTGAATTTCTTCCATAATCAAATCTGCTGTTTCTTGAGCGGTTGCTTTTTTTGTTTTTCGACATTCGTCCATAGGGATAGGTTTTCCATAGATAACCTTTAACTGTTTAAATGGTTTATAATTACCGATAATGGCACAAGGAACAATAGTTGCATTGGAGCGTAAAGCAAAAAAACCAGCCCCAGCAAGTGGCTTACTTAATTCTCCAGTCCTACTTCTTGTTCCTTCTGGAAATAACCCTAGTGTATGGCCTTCTTTTAAAATTTGCAACCCTTTCCTTAAAGCATTTCGATCACTCATGCCCCGTTTTACTGGAAAAGCCTGAATACCTATTAATAATTTCCCTAGTAAAGGATTATCAAACAACTCCCCTTTAGCCATAAAATAAATACTTCTTGGAGAAGTGATTCCCACGACTGGAGGATCATAATTAGAAATATGATTGGAACAAATGATAACAGGGCCTGTTTTAGGGACATTTTCTTTCCCGATTACTTGAATACGAAAAAGTGGATAAAAAATAATAGAGACAACCCATTTTGCTATACGATACAAGTTCATTCTTTATTCTCCTCCTACTAAATGTCTTTCGCTATGAGGAGTATGCGTTCCGCAACTTCTTGAATGGACAAAGAAGTTGTATCAATTTCAATGGCGTCCTTTGCTTTTATTAACGGCGATGCTTCTCGTTTTGAATCGATCTCATCTCTTTGTTCTATTTCTTTTTTTAGTTCGTTTAAGTCAGCATGAATTCCTTTTTTAATATTTTCTTCATATCTTCTTTTCGCTCTTTCTTCAACAGAAGCAATTAAAAATATTTTTATATCTGCATTAGGAAGTACATGCGTTCCAATATCACGTCCATCCATTACAACTCCTCGATGTTTAGCAAGCATTTGTTGACGACGTACCATTTCTTCTCTAATCTTAGGATGTTTTGCAACATATGATACGTTATTTGTTACTTCATTTGATCGAATATCATAGGTTACGTCTTCCTCATCGACAAAAACAAGTTGCCCACGGCTATTTTGCTTTAACATGATATCAGTGCTCTCTAATAATTCAATAAGCGCCTCTTCGTTATTAACATTAACAGAATTCTTCAACGCTTTCCAAGTAAGTGCTCGATACATTGCTCCTGTATCAATGTAAATACATGATAGCTTCTCAGCTACAGTTTTTGCTACAGTACTTTTTCCTGCTGCTGCAGGTCCATCAATGGCAATAGTTATTAATCTCTTCATAAATGGTACCTATTCCTCTCCAATACATTTATCCTGAAAAAACTTGGCTATGCCAAGTATATGTGAATAATTATAATAAAAAAAATGCACCAATAATAGCATGTCAATGTTCCTAGTTTAAGAAAGAAGAATTATCGCCAAGACCTTTACGGCACATGCTTATACTAGAAATCTAAATTCATCCATCATCTTGTATATTAGAAAAGATTATCTGTTTATACATATTTTGAACAAGCCCTACTAAATAATAACATATTCATTTTAAAATGGTCCATTCCAAGCTTATTTTTTTATTATGCCATAAGATTGATCAAATAGCTGTTTTTTTCTTGCTTCTCGTTGCTTTTCAAAACAAAATCGTATCAAAAATTGCTCCATTTTAGTATCTAATGTTAAAAATTGAAAAGAGGCTATAGTAATTTTGTTATTTTCCTTCTTTTGATGCACAAGCTTGGCACGTATATTTGGGTACAAAAAAGCCCCTTTAGACATTGGTAAAACTAGCCATAATTCTGCTATTTCCCCAAGAATAGACTGGTTTTTAGGTACGATTAAAGACAAACCTCCGGCACCAACATCATTGGTTACTGTAATAAACGGTGGGAAAAGGTTTTGGTCTGAATGTACCGCAACATCAACAGCTGTTTCCACTCGGATAAAATTTCGTCGCTGAATACGATGAACGTTGTCAGGTTTTTGAATTGCTAAAGAAGGAATCTTACCTTTTATTTTGGTTATTAATTTAGAACGAAATTTATAAATCACTTCATCATCTCCAACAAAAGTGACTTCAAATACCGTTCCTTTTGCAAAGACAGCTGTTTTTTTTGACTTTATATTTACAGGAAAATCAATAAAAATATATTGCTCATTTTTATCAATTAATTTACACCGGTATTGGTTTGCCTTATCACTTCCTTTTTTTTTGGATTGCATGACTTCTAATTGAAACATCGTTCCTATTTTCATTATAACACTCCTCGTATTGTATATTTAGGCGTAATAGCGGTCTATTTGCATAGTTCTTTATGCCTATTATTGCAGAAAAATAAAAAAAGAGGAAGACATATTTTGTCAACCTCTAGCATAATTAACTTCTGAACCACTTAATTTTTCTATTTGTTCTTCTCGTCCATCAATAGCATTGATAAAAATACGGTATGTTTCATTTCCCATGGTTCCTAAAAATTCATATGTTAACACTTCTTCACCAAGATCATTGTCAATAACAGCTAAATATTCTTCTTGAATATCAACATTTGGATTAACCATTTCTCTTGCTTCATCTACACTGATTTTAGGTTCAACTTTTTCCCTGTCACCATGATTCATAAAGTAATCAATAGCTGTTAGACCGAGTATTTCTCCATTATCTAATGCTACTTTGACCTCTAACGCATCGGAATAATAGCGGATACCGGCTTTATTATATAAGAAAGAAAATGCTCCGATATCTCCATACTGAGCGCTTTGGAAAACAGTCATATCTTCAAATTGGTTCTTTTTTAAATATTTTTCTGCTTTCCTCATAGCTGCATTTAAACTGATCTTCTTTTGTTTTATAGGCCTATTAATTAATAGGGTAAATGGATGGCCACCTTTTTGAGATAAATCTAAATAGCCACTTTCTTCCCCATTTTGATAGGAAATACTATATACAGGGACCTCTGCTCCCTTTCCGCTTTCAGTAATTCGAAGTTTATCTTTATCTTTTACGCCTAAAAGATTGCTCGCTTTTGTAAGAGCATTCTCTTTTGTCATTTGATTGCCTGTTAAAAATTTAAATTCGTGGTCTCGTACTGTTTTATTTGATGTAGATGCATTACCGCCTCCTTCAGTAAACCCATCCACTTTTTTCTCTACCGTTTTAAAACCATCAATTATCGTATTATCCATCTGCTGATCTTCATTAGCTAAAGCAAGCTGCACGTCCATCCAGCGTAAGTTGTTTTCTAGTGTTGTATGTTGAACTTTTCTTAGCTCATCTTTAATTTCACCCGATTGCTTGTATAGCTTTTCTAAAGCTTTTGTTTCCTGAACTGATAATGGTTCTTTTTTTAAATCACGCACTGCCGTACGGTAGGTAAACTCCCCAATATTAGCTAAAAATTCTTCTGTCTTATTAAATGGTAATAATCCTAGTGGTAATTGCCCAACATCAGATAATGCTTCCGAAGTAATTCGCCAAATTTCAACAAGTTGCGGCGATAATTGTTGATTAGAGTTCATAGCTAAAGCAGAGCCAATCTTATCGTTTAATACGTCAACTCTGTAGGTTAAATCATGAAATGCTCGCTGATATGTGTTTTCAGCTTGAATGAGAACCGCGTTTTTTTCTTGATGCTCCTGATACCCCCAAAACCCTGTTCCTATAACGCCTATAGCAAGTACGGCAATTAGTATCCAGCGGATCATATCCTTTCACACCTTTCTATTTCGCAAATATATGCTTTCCGATTTTTTTAATTTGTGGTCTTGTCCAAATCCAGCCTGATGTTGCAGTATCTGGATTAAAATAATATATAGCATTTCCAGATGGATCCCAACCGTTAATAGCGTCTAACACTGCTTCCTTCGCAGTCTCATTAGGTGTTAACCAAATTTGTCCATCTGCAACAGCGGTAAAAGCGCGTGGTTCAAAAATAACACCGGATACAGTATTTGGAAATGTAGCACTCTCTACCCGATTTAGAATAACGGCTGCTACAGCTACTTGGCCTACATAAGGTTCTCCTCTTGCTTCTCCATGAACAGCATTTGCCATTAACTGTATGTCGTTTTGCGAGTACCCTTGCGGTACATTGACAGCAGTGTTACTTCCTTGATCGCCCTGCCCTTGATTATTATTTGTTTCACCTTTGTTCTTACTAGTAGATTCTTTATTTCTCTTTTCGCCACCATAATGCGTGAATTTTTTACCTTGATTAATTTGTTGCTTTACATAGTTTTCATCATATTCACTGGCCTTTGTAAGTTTTTGTTTAGTATCTTGCCCAGCTAATCCGTCTATCCCAAGCCCAAACTCATATTGGAAATTGCGTAATGCCCAATACGTCCCCCATCCAAATACACCATCTATCTGTCCGTTATAAAAACCTAAATATTGTAATCTTGCTTGTAATTCAATTACATCATCACCAACAGCGCCATGTTGAATTACTTGAGAACTAAATGCATGCGCTGTTTTTTCCGTCTGTATTACATTCATTCCAAGAAATAAAAAACTGATAAGGCATAATATAATTGTCAGTTTTTTCTCCATCATACACTTCCTCCTGCTATTCATGGTTTTGTGCTGTTAGTTTCCGTTATAATAATCATTTTATTCATCTGATACTTTATATCTGGAAATCAACTAAATAAAAGGATAGCAAGAATTCATGAACAACAAAAAACCTCTATCACTTAATGGATAAAGGTTCAATGTTTACTTTAATCTATCGTTAAATTGCATGGTTTTCTTTCTTTTTTTCGCAAGTTTTACGTAAAGCATGTGGTGACAGATTAGCAATTTTCATTCTATGTAATGCGATAACCCATAAAAAAATCATGAATGGTACTAAAACAACAACCCAATTACTAGAAACTATTGTAAGAATATAGTGATATATGGCGTGTAGTACATACGGTATAAAAAATGCTAAGAAAATATTGCGGCGTTTATGTAAAGAATATATTTTAGCTTTTCCAAAGTAATAGCCCATAATTACACCAAATAAAGCATGTGAAGATACAGGGAAGAAAGCCCGAATAAAGGCATAATTAATTCCGTTAGTAAATAAGTATAAAATATTTTCTAATGTTGCAAAACCAAGACTTATAGCAACAGCATATACAATACCATCATAATGCGCATCAAATTCAGCATGATGATAAATAGCGTACATGAAAATAAACCATTTAAAGAATTCCTCTAAGAGCCCAACAAGCAAAAACGATTCACTAACTGGATGATTAATAATACCTTCTGCTTGAAAAACATATTGTATAAACATGATAGGGAAAACTAACAACATTCCAAAAATAAAGTTTCTCGCAATTAGAGTTATTGGTTCAGAGAAACGGTCTTTTAAATAAAAAAATGACATTAAAGCCAAAGCTGGCGCAACACCAGCAGATAATATAGAAAACATAGCTCCCCCTATCCTTTCCCGTTAGTAAACCTATATCATGTGTGAGCAAATATCATTCATTTAAATTCAATTAGTAAGCTCTATTTCAATAAAACTAGCACGGTCTATACAAATTACACCACTAAATATATAAGTGCTCACACAAATGATATGAATATGATTAATTTGGGATTAAACAGCAAACAATGCAGTTATATCTCTCTGTTCACTAGCTAATCCAACCATTAATTTTATACGAGCTTTTTTACTGTCATAATCTCTTCCCAAAATAACACCAGCTTGTTTTAAATCAAAGGTACTTCCCTTATAATCATACGTGGTGTATACTTCACCTTCAACTGCAGAAGTTGTAATAACTACAATGATTCCTAATTTAACACAACGTTTAATTTCGGTCATCATTCCAGGCGATACTTGCCCTCTACCAACACCTTCTAAAATAATGCCATCTACCTTAGCTTCTCTAGCTGCTCGGATATATTTGTCGTCTGCTTGCATATAACATTTAATAATGTCAACTTCAGGTATCATATTTGTCAATTTATAGTACTCATTTCCAATCGGTTTTTGAAATATATGTACAGATTCGTTATCTATAATTCCTAAATATCCAAAACCAAACGAATTAAACCCCTGTACATTGGAAGCATGCTCTTTTTTTACATAACGAGAATGAAATATTCTTTCATTAAATACGACAACAACACCAACATTGTATAAATCCTTACTAGACGCAGTTAAAACAGCATGTTTAATATTAATAAAAGCATCTGTTCCAACTTCTCTCGGTGATCGCTGTGAACCTGTAAACACAATAGGCTTTTCATGATTTGTAATTAAGTTCATAAAATAAGAAGTTTCTTCTAATGTATCTGTTCCTTGGGTAATAACAACACCTGAAACTTGATCATTCGCTAAATGCAGATCTATTCGTTCTTTTATAGCTAATAAATCGTCAAACGAAAGATGCATGCTGGCTTTTTGTAGCATGGATTCGACTTGTAAGTCAATATGTTTAGGTATATCACAGTACTGAACAATCTCTTCACCTGAGATGACACCAGATTGCAACAGCCCAGTATCTTCTTTTTTTTCGCTTGCGATGGTGCCTCCAGTAGCAATTAGTATCACCTTTTTATTTTTCAATGATTTACACCTACAATCTAGCATATTCTAATTAATCTAATAGTAGCATTTTCATCTTATTTCTTACAAGAAAACATATAACTTTTCGGGTGAAATGTTTACACAGAACGGAAGAACGAGCTAAAGTGAATGCTTAGAAAATGACCTTTAAGAGCAGTATTAAAAATGAATGAAAACAGAGTGAACAATTGCGTTAGTTTAATTTTGATGAAATAGACTGAGCAATTGCTTCTCCATGAAAACGCCCATTTTCAATAAAAATTTTGTTATTATTAAATCCAGCAGCTACCACTCCAGCAATGTAAACGCCAGATATATTTGTTTCATATGTTATTTCATCATAGTTGGGCACACCTGTCGTATCATTCACTTCTATACCTGTGGAAGTAAGTAATGAAAAATCAGGATGATAGCCTGTCATTGCAAATACAAAGTCATTTGACAAACGATATGCTTGTTGATTGACTTCGTAAATTAATGAATTATGAGTGATTTCACATATATGTGCATTAAAAATCATATTTACTTTTTCTTTTCTTACAAGCGAATCAAACTCAGGTAGTATCCACGGCTTTATACTATCTGAATATTTACTCCCGCGATAGAGTACCGTAACATGCGCACCAGCTTTGTGAAGCTCCATTGCTGCATCTACAGCTGAGTTTTTTCCACCAATAACCGCTACATTTTTACGAAAGTATGGGTGAGCTTCTTTGAAATAATGTGATACTTTAGGAAGTTCCTCGCCAGGTATACCCATCATATTTGGCTGTCCATAATAACCAGTAGCTATCACTACTTGCTTTGCTTTATATGCTTGTTTTGTCGTAACAACACGGAAATCATCATCCATTCGTTCCACTTTTGTTACTTGCTCAAATGTATGAATTCTCAACTGTTTACGTTGTGCTACAGCACGATAATAAGAAAGTGCTTGATTACGTACTGGTTTATGCTCTTCTGTAATGAAAGCAACGTCCCCAATTTCCAATCTATCACTTGAACTAAAGAATGTTTGATGTGTAGGGTAATGATAAATAGCATCTACAATATTTCCCTTTTCGATAATTAATGGTTGTATACCTAGATTTTGCAATTCAATTGCGGCAGACATTCCGCATGGTCCTCCACCAATGACAATCACTTTTTCTTGTTGCATAGCATAAAACCCTTCTTTCTATTTTGCAATTATACTTATTTTTATGTATTGAAATGTTGTAATAATGGTTAACAAAAGTAGATTAAAAATGAACTATCAAAAATCCCCTCACCACAGGAAATCCCCCCTGTCTGAACACAATATTATAAGTTTATAGAGAAAAAACTCTTATCCAACTATACAAGATAAGAGTTTTTTCGTCATTTGTTATGCCTAACATCGTACTGCGATTTAAACCCAACCGCGGAATCTGGACGCTTCAGCCATCTTTCGAACTCCAATCATATAAGCAGCCAAACGCATATCCACACGTCTCGTTTCAGCAGTGTTATAGATTGAATTGAATGCTTTAATCATTGTTTCATGAAGCTTAACATCTATTTCTTCTTCTGACCAATAATAGCCTTGATTATTTTGCACCCATTCAAAATAAGATACGGTGACTCCTCCAGCAGAAGCTAGCACATCTGGTACTAACAAGATGCCACGTTCTGTTAGAATTTTGGTTGCTTCCATTGTAGTCGGTCCATTAGCAGCTTCAACTACAATACTAGCCTTAATCTTGTAAGCGTTTTCGTCTGTGATTTGATTCTCAACCGCTGCAGGTACAAGAATATCACAATCCATTTCTAACAATTCCTTGTTTGTAATCGTATTGTTAAAAAGTTTGGTGACGGTTCCAAAGCTATCCCTGCGATCTAATAAATAATCAATATCTAGTCCTTCTGAATCGTAAAGACCGCCGTAAGCATCGGAAATACCTACTACCTTAGCTCCTGCATCGTGCAAAAACTTTGATAGGAAACTTCCTGCATTTCCAAACCCTTGAACGATTACTCTCGCTCCCTTTACATCAAGCCCTTTCTTTTTAGCAGCTTCATTAATGCAAATTGTTACACCCTTTGCAGTTGCAGATTCTCTTCCATGTGATCCACCAAGAACTATTGGCTTACCAGTAATAAAACCTGGACTGTTGAATTCGTCAATGCGGCTATACTCATCCATCATCCAAGCCATAATCTGTGAATTAGTAAAAACGTCTGGTGCGGGTATATCTTTTGTTGGCCCTACAATTTGACTAATTGCACGTACATACCCTCTACTAAGTCCTTCTAACTCCCGAAATGACATTTCACGAGGATCACAAATAATACCACCTTTTCCCCCACCATAAGGTAGGTTGACAATGCCCGCCTTTAAACTCATCCAAATAGATAATGCTTTCACTTCTTTTTCAGTGACATCTGGATGGAATCTTACACCGCCCTTTGTCGGACCAACAGCATCATTGTGTTGAGCGCGGTACCCAGTAAATACTTTAATGGATCCATCATCCATGCGCACTGGAATACGGACTGTCATCATCCGAACAGGGTCTTTGAATAGTTCAAAGACTTCCTCAGGGTAACCCAGTTTCTCCAATGCAGTTTTTACAACAGCTCGTGTTGAACTTAATACATCCATTTTTTCATTTACTTCTTTGGTAGAATCTGCTGCGTTATCGGCTACCATGAATTTACCTCCTAGTATATCTCTAAATAATTTATTGACAGAGGATGTTCAAAAGCTTATGGAAAAGAACAATGGAACTTTTCTCCGTATGGCAAGCAAATGATTAAACATGTTGAAGTTAGATACTGTAGAACAAATCTTTACTGTTCTTTTTGAATTTTTTACTATAACCCCTACCAAAAAGTTTTCCATAAACAAATGGTCCTTTTTCCGCTTTAGTGAACATGCGCTAATAGCTGTACTCAGACATTAGTATACACTTTCGTTGTAAATATGCAATATAATTACTCGCAATTTCTGCTTCTCCTATTACATTAACTTTAAAAAATATATGCTTTAGTCTGAATACAAGATTTATCCCAATAGATATCGTAACATTTTATTAAACAAGGTGCTAGTCCATAATCTTTTTTTAGGTAAAAATATCAATTTATGCAAATAGAGCACGAATTTGTTTTACTGCATCGGTAGCGAATATCAATTTTCCGTATTCTTGTAAACGATAAGTAGTAACAATGCTTGGATTAGCAAATTCAGATAAAACAGCTATGACATCTTCTCGATTCGCACCATTTAACTCCGTATCATTTAACAACATATAATAATAAGGGTCCATGTAATATATTTTTCCGCCAGTAATATTCATCGAAGCTAAAGAAGACGCAACACCAATAACAGCTTCCAAATCACAAAAAGAAAACAACAGTTTTTTATTTTCATCAAGAGTGACCTTCATTTCCACAAATTCATCATCAAAGTCCACATCTTCTAATTTTTGCGTTACAATAACATGCATACCTTGCGCTTGCATTAAATGCACTTGTACAAGCAGTGCCCCTTCTAGTTCAAAGCCTAATTCAGAACTGGCTTCATACATCATATCACTAAACAATTTCCGAACATTTGAACCATCATACCATAAGTCATCTTTTGTAAAGCCTCTTTCAATTAAATCATCAAATGTCAAAAAGATTGTAAATTGGTTATTAGACACTCTCTCAATTCGCATATTGTAACCTCCTTTAAACATCTATCATTAAATAAATCATTTATTCGTAAAAACATCTCTCCATGGTAAAAGAATTGTGCGTTCCGTGACAGGACAGCATAAAAAGATGGAACGAATTAAAAGTTTAAGTGGGTATTTACTGATTTTCTTATTATACTATATGCTACAAATACAATTGTTGAACAATTTCAATTACATTTAAATTACAAATATAAATGAGGTATAAGATAACTTTTTATAGCACCTTCGAAATAAAAGCTATAAATTGAAATGGTAGTAAACAACTTATCGCCTATAATAAAATAAGCACCAACGATGATAAGTAGGATAAAAAAAACAATGAATAAGAATCTTTGCGTAGGATTACTTATTTTTAATCGGGTAGTTTGCTTTTTTTGCTGATGAATCTCTTTCCTTGGTGGTAAATTCAAAATATCTGTATCCATCTCCTGTATGGAATCTGGTACTTGTTCCATAGTATTACTTTCCGCTTCATTTATTTCTTGAACTTTGCGTCGTAATTGTTTTGCTTGATCTCTTGTTGGGTTGTGTTCTGTGTTCATCGCACCCACACCTCTCTTTTAAATCGAATGAAAAAGCCTAATAAAACATCAACGATAAAATGCGCTGTAATTGTAACTACTAAGTTGTCCGTTATACGGAATAAATATCCCAAATAAAAACTAACAAGCAACACGGATACAAGTAATACAGGCTTTCTTAAATAGCGAAAATGTACAAGTGCAAATAGAATACTTGCCACCCAATAACCAAAAGTAGTCTGAATAACGCCTCGAAACAACATCTCTTCAGACAGAGCAACTAAAATGGAAATAGTAACAATAAACCAAACAGGCTGGTTAGCAAACAATTTTTCATTTATTCCACCATCATCGTAATATTTAGCGGGTAACGTGTACGTTAAGAACAAATCAATCGTTACAATGATAAAACCTGGCAAAATTCCATAATAAATTATTTCTTCTGTATTCCAAAAAAACATTTCCTTCCAGCAAACGAAAAAGGATTCAAAGAACAAAAGACTCCCGCCAACGCTAAATAAGATTAGAATCGATTGTGAAATAATCATTTGCTTCCGCAACTCAGCACTATCCATTCGTTTAATATAATCAATTTGTTTCATAAGTATCCCCAATGAGTAATTTTTGCTTTAGTTTTTCCTGCCAGGAATAGTTCATACAAAACGGTGTTTTCTTTTGTACAGGATCCCAGTTTTCCCACAAAAAACCACAATTACTACAACATTGATCAGTAGCAGGAGATAATAATGATGGCGTAAATTCTTTATATAAATGTTTTCTCAAACATTCGGTTTGGTGAATCCAATTTAGTACTTGATTCAACCTTGATTTTTTTGCTTTGTTTCTTTTTTCAATATAGTTGCTAATATATTGATAAGCTTTATTCCAAGTGTCGATATGAAAGTAAATATTGCTTTGCCTTATAATTGCATACCTTTCCAATTGATAACGTATCAATCGCCACTGTTGACTAGAGATACCTAGCTGCTCAGATAATTCTTCTTCCTGTAAAGGCAAATGGTTTTTTTGGTCATGCCATTGCTTTAACTTTTGGAAAACGGCGTCCAATTCATCTATTTCTGGAAGTTCGCGACGAATAATAAACTTAGGTAGATGTATATCTTTCCTGCAGTAAAGCAAAACACTCACACTTGCTTTCCCATCTCTTCCTGCTCTACCAATCTCCTGAATATAACTTTCCAATTGTGTTGTTAAGTGATAATGGATAATTAACCGGATGTCTGCCTTATTAATACCCATACCGAAAGCACTCGTACAACAAACCACGTCAATTTGATCGTTCATAAACTGTTGCTGAATAGAAATACGGTCATATTGCTCCATTCCCCCATGATACACTGCAACACGCCGGTTAATTCTTTCAGCCAACAATACAGCTATTTCTTCCGCTTTTTGACGGCTTGAGAAATAAATTAAAGCAGGTACATGGTATTTCTTGAAAATAGCCGTTAATACTGTCATTTTATCATGTTCATCGTCTACTTTTTGAATGCAAAGGGCAATATTGCTCCGATCTATGGGATAAACATGTTTTTTAAAAGGTGAATTTCCTAACGACTGAATAATATCAGTTTGTACTTTAGCTGTTGCTGTAGCACTGAGCGCTAGTATAGGTGGATAGTTACAGTATGTAATAATGTGCTGTAAACGCATATAATCAGGCCTGAATTCATGTCCCCACTGTGAGATACAATGAGCTTCATCAATAACAAACAAGCTTACTTTCAATGTTTTTAATTTATTTTGTAACATTTCCTGTTGTAGAAGCTCTGGGGATACATAAATTAAACGATACGTATGTAATGTTTGTAATACTTGTTCTCGTTCTTTTCGATCCATAAAACTGTTTATTGCTGCTACTTGCTTCCAATGCTTTGCTTTTAATTGCTTTACTTGATCCATCATTAATGAAATAAGTGGTGATACAACAATAGTTATCCCATCTTGCAACATTGCAGGCAATTGATAACAGATTGATTTTCCTGATCCAGTTGGCAACACACCAATTACATTTTTTCCTGCTATAACATCTTCTATTATTTCTCGTTGTCCACGACGAAAGGACGTATAACCAAAAAATTGGTTTAAATTTTGTTCCAAATAATCTACAGGCTGCTCCACTCTAATCACCTACCTTCTGCGTGTTGGTTACCATTGTTAAAACTAAACGAATTTGAAAATAGGTAATATGCTCTGGTACTTTTTGCTTTATTAGCTTAAGTTTGTAGACCTCCACTTCGTTATATGCCCGAATGATAATTTCTTGATCACACTTTGATACATAATTATCTATTGGGAACGCAGAATCATGCAGTGCAATTTCTACTACGTGGTCATAGATCGTATTCATCCTTAATTTTCTCCTCTTGGCAATCTCCTCAATGGAAAAACCTCCACGCAAATGTTGATAGGTAGTTATAGCTGTATTTGACAAACGACGAGGTTCCGTTGTTTGTATGATATCATTCAATAATGAGTAAGTTTGTTTATATGACTGAATGATATCAAGGATTCGGTGCATAGCTGCTGTTAAAGTTAATTCTAAATCGATTGTAGTTAAATGATGACTACTAGCTAGCTGATGAACGCTTTTTCCATAATTTTCAAAGCTTGTGAGTCGATCTACAAAAATTTCTGCCATATAAGTAGGAAGATTTTGTAAAACCTGCAGTAATTCTTCGTATAATTGTTGTAAAAACGACGAAGTGTCAAGCTTAATTCGTTGATAATAAAGCTTTACCCAAGCTTCAATTGCTTTATCTTCGACAACTGGTATAAAATGAAATTCATTTTTATGTACGTTCGTAATTGTTTGAATCAGTAATTTTAATCGTGGCCAAAATACACGACTACTTTCTCCATTTTGCATCCCAGAGTAATAAGAAAGGGGTAATATTAATTTATGATCTTCTAACCACTGAAGCCCTATAGACGAAAGTATATAAGTTTCTTCATTACCATCTGTAATTTGAATCAATTGTTCTTTTTTCAACTCATAAATTACTTTATCAAAATAAGATTTTATGAGCTTTGGATATATTGAATAAAATTGCTTTAACCCATACATATGTATATCTTGTACCGTTTGAATCGATTTTCTACCTGCTATAATATAGTAAGTTGCTGATGTGGATCGTTCTCCTTTTAATCTATGGATACTACTTAGCATAATCCCTTTCAATATCAATCGTTCTCAGCCCCATCTACTCTTTAGTTTTTAATTTCAAGCTAAGATATAAACTGTGAAATTTATATTATTACGTTCAGCTAGAACACATAGTAACTAATGCAAAAACTATTTATTATATTATAGCATTTGAAGCACATTACAGCATTGAATTTTCATTTTTTTAAGTATAAACTTATATAGGCGGATTTATAAGTTACATGAATATTCTAAGAATGTACTACTATGCTCTTAAAGGAGACTTGAAAAATGTGTTATTATACCAAAGTTGATAGAGAAACATGTATTGCCTGTGGAGCTTGTGGTATTTCAGCACCAGATTTATATGATTATGACGATGATTGTATTGCTTATTTTTTAAAAGATAACAATCTAGGAGTTACACCTGTTGAAGATGATCTAGTTGATGCAATGTTTGATGCATACGAAGAGTGCCCCACAGGTTCTGTGAAAGTTTCTAAACAGCCATTTTAGGGATTACTTATGCTATCAACGTTAAGTTTTTTATACATTCCTATAGCATAAAAAAACTTGTAGAAAATCAAAAGATTCTCTA
This sequence comes from Virgibacillus sp., assembly GCF_013393565.1. Taxonomy (NCBI): domain Bacteria; kingdom Bacillati; phylum Bacillota; class Bacilli; order Caryophanales; family Bacillaceae; genus Virgibacillus; species Virgibacillus sp. The sequence continues at coordinate 31,729 of NZ_JABXHF010000003.1, read as the reverse complement.
CAAGTTATTATTCCAGTCAGTATCTTTTACTGTAAAACGGTGTAACGCATATTTTTCCATTAAATATGCGATAAGAGGATAAAAGAGCACTAAAAAAACAGCGTTGCCAATAGCATGATTTGTATCAAATGGTAATCCACTTATGTAATATGGCCAAAATGCACCAGTCATTTGATATGTAGTCAGCGAGATAATAAAGCCATAAAAATAACCGCTAAAAACAGTAAAGATTAACAACAGCAAAAACGGTGGTCGTGAAAAAAATTTACCTATCCAACCACTGATAATGCCTATCACTCCCCATGAGATGGCTTGCCAAACCGCCCATATTCCCATGCCAAGTAGCATATTGGATACAAAGACAACAATAACTGTTAACAATAATGCACTCCCCGACCCTAAGATTACCCCTGTAATAATAATTATTGCCGTAACTGGTTGCACATTTGGTAAAAAAGCAAACCAATACCTTCCAACAACTGCAAGTGCCGCTAGTAACGCAATAAGCGTTAATTTATAGGTGTTCATTTATATGCTCATTCCCAAGCTTGAAAATCAAAAACTACTTTATCACCTGGCTTTAATTCATATTCTGCAGCACCAACATTTGGCATCTCACCATTCACGGTATAAATCCACCCTTTTTTCTCACCTTCTTTTGCTGATAAACGTTCAATCGAGGTAATAAATTCTCCATTCTGTTCCGTTTCAACATAAAAATTTTCTTCCATTACATCCATTAAAGTATCGCCTTCTTCAATGGGTACCTCTTTTTCATGTAAGTATTCCGCACCATCGTCTTTAGATATTGTAATCAATACTGTTTCTGCTGCTTGTTCTTCCTGTGTAACTTGATTTTCAGAAGGTTGATTGCTTGATGGGGCAGTAGTTCCTGAATCATCGTTTCCACACCCTACTAATAGAGCAATAGCGACCAGAAATGAACCAAATCGAAATAACCATTGTTTCATAAAGTAACATCCTTTCTAATTCCAATTTTTCATTTATGATATCATAAATACTTGTTTAAAACAGTGGGATAAAATCGTACGATTACTATAAAGTGAAACTTCAATCCCTCTAATTCTTAAAGTGGTAGCTTACAGCACGTTTCATCCAGGATATAACATGCTACTTGCAATCTTATAGCCTTGGTATACGGAGATAAAACGCTGTCCCTTGATTCAACTTACTATTTACATTGATCGTACCTTGATGAGCGTCAATAATATTTTTAGCAATGGCAAGTCCTAGTCCAGTACCTTTTTTCTTTTTATCTCTTGTCCTTGACTTATCAGCTTTGTAAAAGCGTTCAAAGACAAATGGAAGGTCTTCTTCTGGGATTCCACTTCCACTATCTTGTATTTCTACTTGGAAAGCCTCACTATCATTGATCACTTTTATATTTACATAACCTTCTTTACTAGTATGACGAATAGCGTTGTCAATGAGATTTGTAAACACTTGTTCAATTCGATCTGGATCGAATACGGCAGTCGCTTCGTAAATCGACTTATCTAGATGTAAAGATATTTTATTCTCATTAGCCAGCCCTTGAAATTTTTTATAAATTCGTTCTACATATGGTCCAACCTTCACTTCTTCTGTATTCAGGTGAATATGGCCTGCTTCCATTCTAGCTAAGTCTAATAATTCGTTGACTAGTCGCCCCATACGAAGCGATTCTTCATGAGTAATCTGGGCTAATTCATTTTTGTCTTCCTTGGTCTCTGCAATATCATCGACAATTGCTTCACTATAACCTTGGAGCATGGAAATTGGTGTTCTTAATTCATGAGAAACATTAGCAATAAAATCTTGACGTAGCTTATCCATTCTTCTTTCCTCTGTCATATCTCTAATGACCGCAACTGCTCCGCGAACGTAGGCTTGATCATATAAAGGTGTCATCACCATCACCCAATTTCTACCTTGTAGGCTAAGTTCATGCATAGCTTCCGTCTCGCCATCAATGACTTCTTGTAAAATGGTTTTTAATTCATGTGGTAATTTTCGATCTTCAGCACGGTATGGAAGATTATTCTCATAATACCAATCTTCAATAAATCGATCTGCTGGGGCATTGGTAACAATCATGTCTCCTGAACGATTTAAAGTTATTACACCATCTGCCATTGAACTAACAATACTAGATAGTTGCTCTTTTTCCTGTCTTAGTGCATTTAAATGAAATTTCAATTGTCTTCCCATACGATTAAACGCTAAAGCTAGTTCTCCTATTTCATCATGGGTTAAAATAGGCACTTTCGTATTAAATTCACCTCTAGCTAAATCGAAAGCAGCTTCCCTCATTTTAATAAGTGGAGAGGTGATACGCGTGGATAGAAAAAACGCAAATATTGTAGTCAAAACAATAGCAATACCTGCAGCAAGAAAAATAATTTTAGTCGTTTCTGCTTTTGTTTGATCAATAACATTCAGTGACTGATACACATAAATAGCTCCATCTTGATGGTTCATAGGAACGCCTACAATCATCGCCTCTCGTTCAGTACCAGGTAACTTCATTTGCTTACGTACTTGAACATTGTTAGTAAGAACAGAAGAGAGTTCCTCTTGCTTTAGCCAGTCTAATTCTAGCTTGGATAATTGATCATCCTCGCTATTAGAAACCCATAAATCACCATCACCTGAAACAATGGCTACTCGGCTAGCTGGGTCTTTAACGCGCTCAGTTGTTTCTTCAATAATTTCATTTTCATCATGAGTATCCACAAGCATTGAAATTTTTTCAGCTGTTTGTAACATATCCTGCTCTGCTTCCTGAATATGGAAATCTTCAAAAAACTGTAAAAGTAAAATAGTTAAGATAAATAACACGAAAGAAACTAGCAATAGAATCGTTATTGCTAGTTTACCTACTACACTCCGCCAAAACATTAGTCTTCATCCACCTCGAACTTATAGCCAACGCCCCAAACAGTGACAATCATTTTCGCAGCTTCTTGAGATACTTGGTTCAACTTTTCACGAAGCCTTTTAACATGTGTATCCACCGTTCGCAAATCTCCAAAAAATTCATATTGCCATACTTCTTTTAACAAATGCTCGCGGTTAAACACTTTATCCGGTGATTTTGCTAAAAAACATAATAATTCATATTCTTTTGGTGTTAAGCTCACTTCTTCTCCATCCGCAGTAACACGGTGCGCGTCATGATCAATGGTTAAATGAGGAAAAACCAAAACATTCTTCGCAGTTGTATCCGTTTCCTGAAATGTTGCACTTGAAACACGGCGAAGCAAGGCTTTAACTCGCAACACTACTTCTCTAGGACTAAAGGGCTTCACGATGTAATCATCTACACCAATTTCAAAACCTTGTACACGATTAGCTTCTTCACCTTTTGCTGTTAACATAATAACAGGCGTATCTTTTTCTTTTCGTAATTCTTGACAAACCTCTACGCCATCCATCTCTGGCATCATAATATCGAGTAAAATTACATCGTAATGGTTATCAAGAGCAAGCTTTAAAGCATCTGCTCCATTCTCTGCTTCTTCAACGAGAAAACCGTCTCGTTCCATATACATACGTAGTAGTCTTCGAATTCTTTCTTCATCATCGACTACTAACACTTTTGACTCTTTGTCCATTTTTGTTCCCCCTTGTATCCTATCTTGCTAATAAGAGTATAAACTAAGTTGTTTGAAATGTATAAAGAAAACTTGGATAATAAAAAGGCTAGACAAACTGTAGTATTTCCTTACATAACACTATACTAAAAACCATCTAATAATAACATAAATAAAGAAAAGGCACCACTATGACCATAATGATGCCTTGCGATTAGCTACTTAAGCATAGGAATGTAAACCAGCTAAAACAAGGTTTACAACAATTAAATTAAACATAATTATCGCAAAACCGACCGCAGCGAGCCAAGCAGATTTTTCGCCATGCCAACCTCTTGACAAACGTAGATGTAGAAAGGCAGCATAGAAAAACCATGTAATTAGTGCCCAAACTTCTTTAGGATCCCAGCCCCAAAATCTTCCCCAGGCTTCTTCTGCCCAAATAGCAGCAAATATAAGACCTCCCAAGGTAAATAAAGGAAAACCAATCGCTACGGAACGATACGTAATTTCATCTAATAAATCAGGATTCGTTTTCTGAAGTAATGGCTGAATCGTAGCACCCAGTCTCTTTCTGAATACGAGCCTTAACAGTATATAAAGGCCAGTACCAAAAATAAATGACCATAATAATGTATTAAATTTTCGTCCAGCATCTGCGCCATGCATCCATTCCGGAATTTCAAACCAAGGATTCATAACTTTATCTGTTAGTAATGTTCCGTCTGTTGGTGCAGCAATTGCTGGCATATGATATTCTGTTTCTATCGTGCCAGTTCCGGCATTATTAGGATACTCAAAAACAGCTTGATAATTCATGACATTGAATAAAGTTGTTGCTAGTATAAATCCAACAAAGAGAATTAACGAATAAAGTGTTATTTCCAACCAAGTCGTTCGTTTTGTTGTCTTTGATTGGTCTATTTGCCTAATTAAATAGATTAATCCAGCGACAAAGCTAATGGTTAAAATTCCTTGTGATAGAGACACTGTAGTAACATGAATGTATAACCAATGACTTTGCAACGATGGTACTAGAGGGGATACCTCAGTTGGAAACATACTTGCATAAGCAATAATAATTAAAGCGACTGGCAATGCAAATAATCCCAGTACCGTTATTTTATAAATAAAATACAAGATAATGAATCCCAATACTGTTGCCATACCAAAGAATGTCATATATTCAAATAAGTTACTGACAGGAGCATGCCCACTCCCTATCCACCTTGTTATAAAGTAGCCTAGTTGGGTGGAAAAACCAATGATAGCCAATGTAATTCCTATTTTAGCAGCTTTGCCATCTGATTTTCTCTTACTCCCTATTGTAAATGAAAAAAATAAAGTTGCAACTAAATAGAGAAAGAAAGCAGTGTATAGAAGTGTACTACTTAATTCAATTAAGTTATTCATGAAACCCCTCCTAATGAAATGAAAACGTGAACCAACAGATGTCTTCCAATTAAATCTTTGCCCTGAACAAATGGGATGTAGTGTAAGGAACATTTCGTCCAGCATTATACTCTATAAGTCTATTGTACTAATGTTGCCGGACTTAGAAGCTTAACATAATAAATTATACTTTTATTTATCCAGCTCTTGTTGATCCATTACCATTTGAATATGTGTCCCATCAACGATTTTTTCAATATCCTTTTTCACACCATACCAGTTTTTATTCGTATGAGCGGCTAATAGAATTCCACCATTTTGAGGACGAACCCAAATTCTTCTATGGTGCCAATACATTCCCTGAATAACACCGATCATAAAGATAATAGCGCCAACGATAAAGTATGGTAAAGAGTAATCGCGACGTATACTTAACCCGCTAACATCACGAAGTTCAAAGTTTGTAATTCCTACATTATAGTCATTTTCTCCAGTCGCATCTATGTTTTTGCCAATTCCTAAAAAGCTCACTTCTGGTTCACTTCCATCTGGCGGATAAATCATCATCACGAACGCTGGATTTCTAGGGTAATCTGTCTCTGAAGCAGGCTCTCCATTATCATCCAAAAAATAATCCGGATAATAATTGTTAATTTCTACTTTAAACCCACTATCAAGCTCATACTCCGATTTAGGAGAAGTTAAATCAACAGTAAAATCTCCTAATGATTTTTCTTCCCGATCATTTGTTTCATGAATTTTAAATGACATGCTAGAAAATTCATTTTGCTGATACCCCATTTGATACACTGCATAGTCGTCAAAATTTAATGGTTCGTTTAACCGAATATTGCCTTCTTCAATTTTCTTTAATTCTGGTTCTGCACCAGTTACTTCTGGTTCCATCGCTTTATAAATAACCGCATTGGTTTGGTAATTACTTGCAACAGGCGCACCTTCTTGTTCTAAAGCATCTTTGTACAACTCATCTTCCGGGTCATAATTTTCCAAGACAAAATCTTTATTTTCAATGTAGTACTGTTGTTCCGTACCGGGGATCACTTTTTGCTCCCCTTCACGAATCCAGATATATTCATCCATATAAAAAACCGAAGTTTGCCTTAATAAAGCGGCAAGCAAAATAATAATCAACCCAATATGGTTTACATAAGGCCCCCATCTTGAAAATCTACCCTTTTCAGCAAGGATATGCCCATCTTGCTCTTTAATATTATATCTTAATTTTTTTAACCTTTGCTTTATAATATCGATATCTTCTTCATCAACTTGGTCTGTTTGACTAAACAGACGTTGCCTTTGCAAAAATGTTGCATGTCGCTTTGCTTTTTGATTCCGTAATGCACGAAAAAGTGGCACAAAGCGATCAAGGCTACAAATAACGAGTGATATACCTATCAAAGCAATTAAAACCATATACCACCATGAACTATATAAATTATGGAAGCCTAATTGATAAAAAATTTGTCCTAATATTCCATAACGTTCTTCATAAAAAATAGCCGGATCTCTAGAGACTGCATCTGCAGGTATGTATTGTTCTTGCGGAAAGATGGATCCAACTGCAGAAGCTATAAGCGCGATGACAATAAGCCAAATTCCCACTTTAACGGAAGAAAAAAAGCTCCAAACCTTATCAACAATCGATTTATTATATGTTTGGGAGCGTCGTGCAGTACCATCATATCGCATATTTAACAATTTCTTCTTGTCGTTGCCATCAATATGTTGATTTTCTTCTATCGGTTTACCACAAGATTCACAAAGGACGGTACCTTCTGGATTAACATGCCCGCACTCACATTTTATTTTATTCATTTCATTCCCCTTCCCCATTACAAAAAGACATTTACTTAGGCGTTATTTCTTGTAGATAACCATCTAATCTTTCTAAGCTTAATGCTCCATTTACTACCTCTACAATTTTACCTTGTGGGTCAATAAATACAGTGCTTGGAATAGGGCCCACTTTATATAAGTCTCTCACTTGACTATCTTTGTCGTGAGGAATAGGAAAAGTTAAGTCATATTCATCGACGAAACGATGAACAACGAGTTCTGTAGAATCAAGACTAACTGCAACTATTTCGACCCCTTTTTCTTTATATTGTGGGTACAATTTTTGCATGTAAGGCATTTCTTCTTCACAAGGCTTACACCAAGTTCCCCAAAAATTAAGCATTACCCCTTTTCCTTCTAAATCGCTAAGTCGAACTGTTTCTCGTTCGTTGTATTTGTTTATTTGCTCCAGTTGAAAATCAGGGGCATTGTCGCCAACATTGTAAATAATCTTATCATCTTGCAGATTTTGGACGACTGCAAATACAACTGCCCCAACTAGTATAAGTAAAATAACAGATCGAAATATAAAGCGATTTCTTTTTTTATTCTTTTTCTTCTGTTTTATTTCATCTAAACTCATCATGAATCAACTCCCAACAACCATTATAGCATTTTGGAAGAATTTAAATTTTGAATATTATTCAACAATTTTGTTCTGCCAAATGTCGCATTTGCTTTACTTCTTTCGGGGTTAATGGTCGATATTCTCCTGGTTTTAGACCATCAAGAGTTAAAAAACCATATTTTTCACGCTTTAACTTTAAAACTGGATAACCTAATGCTTCCATCATTCGACGCACGTGTCTATTCTTTCCTTCTCTTAAAGTTAGTTGTAAAATAGTATGATTTTTCTTTTTGTCCGTTTCAAGAATACGATATTGTACTGCTTTTAATATATCCTGCTCCGATCGAACTCCTTTTCTCAACCTTGCCAAGTCAGCTTTTTCTGGAATTCCTTTTATTTTTGTAACATACTCTTTATCTATTTGGTATCGGGGATGCATGAGCAAATTAGCAAATGCGCCATCATTTGTTACAATCAATATACCAGATGTATCATAGTCTAATCGACCGACAGGGAAAACACGTTCGTCTACTTCACCTAGTAGATCGGTAATTACTTTTCTACCTTTATCGTCTTTTAAACTGGATATTACACCACGAGGTTTGTACAACAAATAGTAAACAGAAGCCTCTTTTTCCAAAGGAACACCGTCTACTTCAATAAAATCATCATGTTTTACTTTCGTACCAAGTGTTGTAACTACTTGTTGGTTTACCTTTACCTTTCCACCTAAAATTAATTGTTCTGCTTTTCTTCTTGATGTTACACCACTTTGGGCAATCACTTTTTGCAGTCTCTCTTGCGTGTTTGTCATTTTATCACCATTACCTTTATATGTGCAATATATGTTAAGCCTTCATCACGGTTATGAAAAATTTAAAGCTCGATTAAATGAGGCTTCTACACCTAAATTATTTTACCCTTTGTATTCGATTCTTACAAATGAATATCAATTATACTATACGAATAAATAGCTTAGATAACAAATCTTACGCCTTTATTTTATTTTGATATCCTCATCTCGCATCTAATTCATTATAAACATGCAAACAAATTAGTACAAGAACGGTAAAATTCCACCCCAATTAAGAAACTTGGCTTATCGCCAAGTTTCATGACAAGCTTATCTTTTTTTATAAGATAAAGCAACTTTTTCTCTTTCTTCTAGTCTCAAAGAACCCCTAGATATTTAAGCTAAAAAATACAATTGTCATTACTAGTGTTACCCGAACAGAATGGATACAATGATAATGGAAGCAATAATTCCGATTAAATCGGCCAATAAACCAACTTTTAAAGCATATCTCATCTTCTTAATGCCAATGGCCCCAAAATATATTGTTAAAATATAGAGTGTCGTATCTGTACTACCTTGCATGACAGATGCTAGCCTACCTATAAATGAATCTGGACCATGCGTGTGTATTAACTCGGTTGTCATCCCGAGTGCTGCTGTACCTGATATCGGTCTAACCAATGCTAGTGGAATTATATCTGGCGGCACTCCGATCGCTGTTAAAATTGGCGCCAATAAATCAATAAACGCCTCTAATGCTCCAGAACTTCGCAATATAGCTATTGCTACAATCATACCGACTAAAAAAGGAAGCAAGGAAAAAGCCATTTTTACTCCTTCCTTCCCGCCTTCCACAAATACTTCATAAGCTGGCACTTTTTTAATTGTTGCAGTAGCTAAAACAATTAAAATGAAGCAAGGAACTAGCCATGCGCTCACTATTGTTACCAGTTCCATTAAGATGCTGCCTCCCATTTACTTTTGTGATAAAAAATCCGATCAATTATTATGGCGCCCAATGATGATATGAACGTCGCTAAAATAGTTGCCCCAACAATTTCAGTTGGAGATGCAGAGTTATATTGCATGCGTATAGCAATAACCGTTGTTGGGATAACCGTTAGACTTGATGTATTTAAAGCTAAGAAAGTAATCATAGATCTAGAAGCAGCGTCATTTCCACTTAACTGCTTCATTTGCTCCATAGCTTTAATCCCCATAGGTGTTGCTGCATTACCTAGTCCAAAAATATTTGCAGTGACATTGGACAGGATGTAACCAATAGCTGGATGATCTTTTGGAATATCTGGAAATAATCTAACAATAAGCGGTCGAAAGAGTTTCGCCAAAACAGATAGAATCCCAGCTTTTTCAGCAACCTTCATAATTCCGAGCCAAAATACGAGCACACTAATTAGTCCAATAGATAAAGTAACAGCTTCACTTGCGCTAGAGAAAATAGCTTCATTAACCTGATCCATTGTACCGTTTAACATAGCATAAATAATGCCAATGGCTGCCATAGATACCCAAATTATGTTTACCATAACACATCAACTCCGGAAATATACTTAAATAATTGATAAATATTGCTGGAAAATAGTTTCTTATTAACAGATTTCGGTGCTTCATTTAAAACGTTTGTCGTTGCAATGGCTTTGCCATTTAAATAAAATATGTTTTTTCCAATTATGTTGTTATCAGAAATGGTCTCATCAATGAACAGCTGGTTAGATACTTTACTTTTTTCTTGCTTCGTTAATGGGTATTGAATTGCTTTATCTATATAAGCGGTATAGACATCATTACTTTCAGGTAATCGATAAACAAGTCTTTTTGGTTTAGTCAATGTTTCTATATTGTATTCTTCAAAACCCCACTCAAACATCGTAATATGATCTCTCCAATCATCTGGAGCATTTAACGTTACTGCTATTAAATTCATATCATCTTTTTCAGCAGTAGAAACCAATGTTCTTCCAGTTTGTTTCGTATATCCCGTCTTTCCTCCAGTACTATGGTCATAATATTGGGTTAATAATTTGTTTTTATTTTGCCAAGAATATATACGCGTTTCGGCTAAATAAGATGTTGCGCCTGTTACCTTTTGAAATGTAGGGTTTTTCATAGCATAGCGCATTAGTGTCGCCATATCATATGCGGTTGAATAGTGACCTTCTTCATCCAAACCATGTGGGTTAGCAAAGTTTGTATCGTTCATACCTAGCCAACTAGCTTTTTCGTTCATTAAGTAAACAAAACCAGCTTCACTCCCTCCAACATGCTCACTAATTGCTACAGCTGCATCGTTTCCCGAGCGCAACATTAATCCATATACTAGATCTTTTAAACGCATCTTTTCCCCTTCCTCTAAGTAAATCGATGAGCCTTCTGTATAAATAGCTTTTCGACTCGCTTTTGCTTTTTCATGCATCTTACCAGACTCAATCGCAATAATAGCAGTCATTATTTTTGTAATACTTGCAATGTTAGCCTTTGAGTAAGCTTGTTTTTCAAACAATACACGACCTGTGCTTTGTTCCATTAAAACTGCATGATTTGCAGATACTTGTGGTGCAGCATGTCCTTTTACGGGAAATAAAGTAGTCAACAAAATTATTGAGCAAATGGCAACTAAAACAAATCGCATACGCTTGGTTCCTCCCAATCTTGGTCTCTTTACAATCTATGCATGTCCTAAAAAGTTATGCAAACACAATAGGAGACCCTAAAAAGATTGCCATATGTTCACTAGTTTATAAGAAACATTTTGTATGCAAAAACCACTCGCTCTATTATTTTTCTTATACTATAAACCTTTAAAATTTTACTTTTTTATATTGCAAAAAAGTTGGCATTTAGCCAACTTCCATTATGAATGGTCTTCATTTATTTGTTCATTAAAACGCTCAAAAAATAAATCTGCTTCTGTTTCTAATTCTTCATCATTTGCATCTGGTAGAGGTGGTAAATCTTGTAATGATGTTAAACCAAAATAAGTAAGAAACTCTTTTGTAGTAGCAAACAAGATCGGTTTACCTACCGTATCTTTCCTCCCAACTTCCTCAATTAAAAGCCTAGAAAGGAGGGTTTGTACTGGTCGATCACTCTTTACACCTCGTACTTCCTCAATTTCAGTTCGTGTTATCGGTTGATTATAAGCAATAATAGCTAACGTTTCTAACGCTGCTTGAGACATCCTTGTTGTTTGAGGTGTCTCTAGTAATTTCTTGTAATAATGACTATGCTCTGGTCTAGTTGTTAAATGAAACACTTCATGCGCTTGCATCATTCGTATACCGCGATCTGTGCTTTCATATTCCTGCTTTAATTCGTCTAAAACAAGTTCAATCGTTGCTTCTGTTATTTCCAAAACATCTGACAATTGCTTTATTGTTATTCCTTCATTCCCTGAAGCAAACAACAAACCTTCTACAATTGCTTTTAATTTATTTATTTCCACCTTTATTCCTCCATACTAAACACGTATAATTCGGATAACTGCTTCTCTTGTTTACAATAAACTTGATTTTTTTTCATTAATTCCAAGAGGGCAATAAATGTTACAACAATATGAGGGCGAGTTTGTATTGTAAATAAGCGATCAAACAAAATCCCTTCTTTCGCTGATTTTACTGTCTGTAGTACTTCCTCCATTCTCTGTTCAATCGGTATGTCTGATTTTTCAACTTTAGTTTCTAGCGGTGCATCCCATTTTTTTCGTTCAAACATTTGACGTAATGCTTCCAACATATCATAAACCGATGTTTCACCTTGTACGATTTCTGAATGTTTAGATATGCTTTCATCGAACAATAAAGGTGGTCTCGTATAGATTTGATTTGCCTCTTTTTCTATAACCTGCAATTGCAAAGCAGCTTCTTTATACTTTCGATACTCAATTAATCGTTGCATAAGATCTTCTCGTGGATCTTCCATATATTCTTCGGCATCTTCATCTAATTCAGGTTTTGGTAAAAGCATTTGACTTTTTATTTCTATTAGAGTCGCTGCCATAACTAAGTACTCACTAGCAATGTTTAACTCTAGCCGTTTCATAGTATGGATGTATTGCATATACTGTTCCGTAATTTGCGCAACTGGTATGTCATAAATATCAATTTCATATTGATTAATTAAATGAAGTAATAAATCAAGTGGACCTTCAAAAGCATCCAATTTCACCTTGTAAGCTTGCAATTTATTACCTCCTTCCCGAAAAATTATATCATTAATTACAAACGCCTATACACGATTTTGATTTCTAACATACGTTATTACTGTAAGATAAATGTTATTCGAAACATTTAAGGCTAAGTACAAAAAAGGAGGTATATTATTATGAGTGGCGGATATGGTTACGGTGGAGGATTCGCGTTAATCGTCGTACTATTCATACTATTAATTATTGTTGGTGCTGCATGGCTCTAAATCAATATCTTCTACATGGCTAAGCAGCAAACGAAAATAAAAGCCGGCCCTTTTAGGCTGGCTTTTTTTCTAAACATTTCATTCAAAATCATTTGTTTCATCGCACCTTTGATAAAACTCCTGGATTTCTTTTGTCGTAGATACTGTATACTTATTACGGTAAAGTTTATCAACCTCAATAACCATTCTTCTTCCTATCCCTTGATTACGATGTGAAGGATTAACCGAAACATGCTGAATGATAGCATTGCTTTCGTTTTCAATCCGCAAACCAATTGCTCCTAGAACGTCATCTTCTTCCTTCCATAAATACAAATGCCAATCTAGGTTAGCTTCATATTCTCTGATGGTTTGCTGTAGCTTCTTAACATCTTTTTCTTCAGGCATAAAAGAAAGCAAACCCATGGCTATTTTTTCTAGATTTTTCTTAAAGCGAATTAACATAGATACCCCTCATTAACAAAATAGCTTGTATGTGAAATTTATTCAATAGGAGTTTTTCATTTCAAACTAGATGTTTGTATTTGTATCTCCTTAATCAACTTATCTCCCTGTTGTGGATGTTTAAAACGCCCTACAGCAGGATAAAACAATACACAATTAAGCTATTGGTTTTAAGCGGACAATTTAATTATTAACTATATAATATAGAATTTTAAACTAAATGCTCGTAATTATATTTATACACGTTTCCCTTGTTTTGTCAAATATGTACGTAAGAAAAAAAGCTCAACTGCACGGATAGATTACCATAAGGCATTTATTTTTCTTTACAATTCATAACAGTTGACTAATTAATTTAAATTGCATCATAATTACACTTTATATATGTGTTCAGATTTACCCAATAAACTAGCATTGAAAAGATACGGTTTTGGCAAGTATTTAAGATAGTTTTCTAGATATTTTTATTTCGTAGGAGTTGCATAATAATATGTCCATCTGTTTTCTTTCCTTTCCACTTAAAAGGAATTAAATTTACGATCCCTACCCAAAGGTTGAACCAAACAAACAGATGAAAAGAAAACGCGATAGTCATGACATCTATTTTCCAAAATATAAAAGCCATGAAAACACTGAATAAAGGGCCAGAAATAGTTATAATTATTTTTTCCAATCTGCTATAGTCGGGTTGCCGATAACTTGTTGCTAAACCCCCAATAAAAAACAACGGAGCAATAGAAATACGAAACCTACCTACGTGCATTAATGTTTTTACAGTTCCTGCGCCAATTGATATATCCACTTTTTCGGCTTGTAAAAACCAAGCAACTATAGCATGTCCAAATTCATGAAAAAAAATACTAATTGGTGCTACGAAAACGAGGAGGTAAAAAAGCAGTAAAACATCCATACTTCCACCTCAGTTTCATGTGAATCCTTGATTAGCAGGCTTCTCTCCTACACTAGTTTGTGCCCGTACTGACTAATTATTAAAAACGAATGGTAAAAAGAAGGTGCCGCTCTTCCTTCTTGCATAACTATACTTTGAAGCAAGCGTCTTACGGTTTGGCATGGCACCCTTATACAATTACAATTTCTCCGTTTTTACTATTTGTACATTAACTCAGAAAATCTAGTAAATTTATTAACTGGTTTCGGGCTCTTACTATAAAGTTTACAACTTCTGTCACCCCTATGATATCTGACTACATACCAATAAAAATTAAGCCGTATAAACTTTAACTTCCTTCATCACATCTCCGTTTTGCATTGTTTTTGCAAATTGAATTCCTGAAGTTACTTGTCCAAATATAGTGTGAACGCCATTTAAATGTGGTTGAGGTTCATGGACAATAAAAAATTGACAACTTCCTGTATCTTTTCCAGCATGAGCCATTGAAAGAGATCCTTCTTGATGTTTATGCGGATTCCCTTCTGTTTCACATTTAATCGTATAACCTGCTGATCCTGTTCCGTTACCTACTGGACAACCACCTTGACTAACAAAGCCAGGAATAACACGGTGAAATGTTAATCCATTATAAAAGCCATCATTGGCAAGCTTTTCAAAGTTTGCCACTGTATTTGGTGCTGCTTCTTCATATAAATCAAACTCAATTTTATTATCATTTTCCAATAAAATATACCCTTTTTTAGCCATTCTATAAATCTCCTTTTTGTAATAGAACTAATCTCCATTTTATCATGTAATGAAGTCTGTGCAAAGAATTTACTTATTCAAAACTAAGGTCATGGCGGGTCACATCTTTATATGTCTCACGTCTGACAACGAGTTTATCCTTGCCATTTTCCACAAAAACCACTGCGGGTTTTGCAAATCGATTGTAATGGTTTGCCATAGAATAACCATAAGCCCCCGTTGAAAAAACGGCCAAAATATCATTCTGTGAAACGGCAGGCAAAAGTAGATCCCATATAAGCATATCCCCTGATTCGCAACATTTACCAGCAATAGATACATTTTTTTCTACTAGCCAATCTGCTTTATTTGCTAACACCGCTTCATATTTTGCTTGATATAACGAGGGACGTAGATTATCTGTCATACCCCCGTCAACCGCTATATAATTTCGAATTCCTGGAATTTCTTTCATCGAACCTATAGTATATAAAGTAACCCCAGCATTGCCAGCAATTGCTCTACCAGGTTCTATCCAAATTTCTGGCATTGGAATCGCTAAAGTTTCTGCTTGTTTTTGCACTTCATAAACTAATTCTTCTATAAATGGAGCGTAAGATATAGGAGCATCCTCCTTTGTGTAACGAATTCCATAGCCTCCACCCAAATTTAACACATTAGGTACATAATTATACTGTTGCTTCCACATTTTTAATGCTTGAAATAACATATTTGTAGCTAATATAAATCGGTCTGTTTCAAATATTTGTGAACCTATATGGCAATGCAATCCTTGAAAACAAATATATGGGTCATCGATCATCTTTAAAAGTGCATCCTCCGCTTGTCCGTTTTGCAAGTTAAACCCAAACTTAGAATCTTCATGTCCTGTCATAATATACTGATGTGTTTTAGATTCTACCCCTGGTGTTACTCGCATTAAAACGTCCATTTGTTTATTGTAATCTTTAAGCAAGGAACGAATATGTTGTATTTCTTGAAAGTTATCTACCACAATACATCCAATATTATTTTCAATTGCCATCCTAATCTCTGCAATACTTTTATTATTTCCATGAAGGTGAATTTTCTCAGTTGGAAAACCAGCTTGTAATGCTGTGTATAATTCTCCTTCCGATACCACATCCAAATACATTCCCTCTTGCTTCATGACTTGTAACATAGCAATTGATGAAAATGCCTTGCTAGCATAAGCTACTTTCGCAGGAATATCCATTTTTTTAAACGTATTTACAAAAGCGCGACAGTTGTTTCGAATCATTTGCACATCATAAACATATAAAGGTGTTCCATATTTTTTTGCCAATGATACACTATCTATACCGCCAATTTCTAAATGTCCTTGTTTATTTACTGTAAATGGATGATTATCAATTATCATAGCATTAAAAACCTCCGCAACCCTTTCAACATTAAAAAACTTAGCTTATACTATAACCTTAAAATTTTATACTTTTCTAGAGCGCAAGTTATAATTAAAAACTTTACCACATCAACGTATAAATGAAAAGAGACTGATTTAAAAATTCAGGTCTTATCTTATACATCTAACTGTAGTTATACGCCTGATTGTAATATTTTTCTACAACATTTAAAACGTATTATAACTGGTAACTTCAGATTTCTAACAAATCATTACGGTTATAATAGTACGTATTCAGCAGGAGACACGCTTAACTCCTACTGAATAATACCATCATTTTTCAGGCTGACGATAATTGTTTTTAGGGTGAACAATGCTTGGTCTACTATTTGTATATGGTACAGGGATACGAATTAAAGTGTGCAACATAGCCCGTGGATTAAAAGGAATAAATGGCCATAAATAAGGTGTTCGTAAAGATTTAAGGTGAATTAAAAATAAGAGGTGAGCTAAAAATATGGTAATAAAACCAACTAATCCAAATAACCCAGTAACCACCACGAATATAATGTTCACTATTTTATTAGACACGCTTAACTCATAACTGGGAGTAACATAGCCACCTATAGCACTAACAGAGACATACAAAATGACTTCAGGGCTAAACATCCCAACATCGATAGCAATTTGCCCAATTAAAACCGCTGCAATTAAACCCATTGCGGTTGATAAAGGTGTCGGTGTGTGAATTGCGGCCATTCTAAGGAATTCAATACCAATGACAGCCATTACTATCTGGACAGGAATTGAGATATTTCCTTCTTCATTCGGACCAATAAAAGCCAGTTCTTTAGGCAATAAATCCGGTTCCATGACAAATAATAGCCATAATGGTAGTAAATACATGGATGCAAAGATAGCCAAAAATCGAATCCAACGAATAAAAGTACCAATTGCTGGTGTTTGACGGTATTCTTCTGCGTGCTGTAAATGGTGAAAAAATGTGGTCGGTAAAATAATGACACTAGGTGAAGTATCCACAATGATTAAAACATGTCCTTCTAATAAATGATTTGCCGCAACATCTGGACGCTCTGTATAACGTACTAGTGGATAAGGGTACCACTTCCGATCGATAATAAATTCATCAACTGTCTTATCAGCCATTGAAATACCATCAACTTCAATATCTTGAATTCTATCTTTAATTAATTGAATCAACCCTTCATCCGCAACATCATCAATATAGCTTAAGCAAACATCCGTTTTGGATCGTTCTCCTACTTTCAGCATTTCATTACGCAATCTCGGATCTCTTATTCTTCTTCTTGTCAAAGCTGTATTTTCAATAATATTTTCAGTATACCCATCTCTAGAACCACGAACCACTCGTTCAATATCTGGTTCTTCAGGTGTTCTACCTGGATAATTTCGTACATCTATGACGTAAGCAAATCGCTCTCCGTCGATAAATAAAACAATTAAACCCGATAGCATCTGATCTACAGCCTCATCCATTGTTTTTACTTGTTCAACTTGTTGATGTATAAGGCGGTTTTTAATGATTTCTGGAAGCTTTTTACTATTTGCTTCATGATCATTTAAATTAACGAGCTCTTTTAATAAGTCTTGGATGATAATTGAATCGCATAATCCTGTCACATAATAAATTTGAATATCTCGTTTTAATAGTACAAGCTCACGAAACCCTAAATCAAAGGAAACACCAATTCCTAATCTTGTTTTCATATAGTTTTCAGTATGTCTTATTCTAGGATTCACAGGTATTTTTTGATCATGTTGTACCATATGTACGGCCCCCTTTTAGATTACAATAATAATTATGCTGATGGAATGTTTCTCAGGAAATAGCTACAGGGAGCTTGGTTAGAAAAACGGAATATAAAAACAGGTAACAGAACTTACTTGCACATTTAACTTTGCTAGGAAATCCAAATGAAATGGGAATAGCAACTTACATAAAATGCGGTAAGCATTTAATGCTTCATAAAATATAACCACTGGAATAAAGAACCTGCTATTTTTCCAAAGACAATTGCCATAAGCAGCCATAACAAATATTTTTCAATACCAATCCGTTTATATAATATTGGAAATACATTTAGCACTTCTGCTAATGCAGCTGCAAGCATTCCATTAAAAATACCTTGTAATAGCCCCCATACAGCTATAAAAAATACTGAATTGTTCCAAACTACAGACGTAAATGATAAATAGGTTCCGAATAAGCTTCCCACAAGAATACATGCTGTATAAATAGGTAGAAACATTTCTGTTTTACTTAATTGTATAAGCCTAGGAACAATTCCTAAAATGGTAATAAACGCTACATAACCAGCTCCTACAGCAAGCCCTGCACTAAATCCAATCAAAACTTCAAGAAGATGAGTGAGGATGGTCAGCATCGTTGTGCGCATTTTCATATTGAATTACGTAATCATCTAAATCTTGCTGGTAATTATAAATTTCTACTTCTAATGGGCTCGGCTCTTCATTAAAGCGTTTATTAAACCAATGATTAAAGAATAACAGCATACCAATTCCTAATCCTAAAGAATAGGGGATTTGCAACCATAACGGATATTCTTTTTTCTCTCCAGTTAACAGAAAATGAACTTTTTGATGTACTTCCTGCATACTTACATCATAATGAAAATTCATAATTGTCATTGCTGTTCCAACAAAAATTAATAACCAAACACTAAGAGCAATAAGAACAGAAGGAGACTTTCTGCGCTTATTAATCCGAATTATTGTTTGATTTGGGCCAATTAATTGAAAATCCAGATCTGGAAAATTACGATTCAAATGTTCAATAACTAAAAAACTGTCAATTACAACAATATTTTTATCTTTTTTACCCAATCGATATATTGGTGCATATTCAATTTCCTTTTTCTTTGTATCATTTGTGGATATCACTGCAATATCTTTTAGTTGTAACAATTGATATTCAGTTAATTCCATGTTTTTTTTCATTCTTACATAAACTTGGTTGGGCACTCTTCTCCCTCCAAACGCTTCGGATACTTGTACCATTAGTATTTACTAAAACCTTAAGATTTACACAGGTTATTTATAATGAAAGATTTTCTATCATTTAATCTGCTATAAAAACTTGAGAAATCACCGTCTTTTTTGCTTGTACTATTTTCTTTAGCCCAAAGGTTCGTAATAGGCTATATTTCCCCCGCTTAAACTAATCCAACTCGCATCTACCAATTCTTGCAACAGTAGCACGCTTATAATTCGGAAAAAACCTTCATTCATATTTTCCTATAGTACAAAAATGATCCCATCTACCGCATTTGGCAAATGAGATCATCTTACTACTAGTTTTATTTAAACATCAATGTATAGTTTCATCTCTTCTAATATTTTCTTCTCTAATCGAGATACTTGAACTTGCGATATACCTAAACGTTTAGCTACTTCAGATTGTGTTTGATCTTTGTAATAACGCAAATAAACAATGAGTCTTTCTCTTTCACTTAGGTCGCGAATAGCCTCTTGTAAAGTGATCCTTTCAAACCATTTTGTATCTTGATCGGAAATTTGATCTAATAACGTAATCGGGTCACCATCGTTTTCAAATACCGTTTCATGAATAGATTGTGGCGATCTACTTGCTTCTTGTGCATGGATAACTTCTTCTGGTGAGATTTCCAATGCCTCTGATAATTCATTTACTGTTGGTGATCTGCCGTTTTTTTTCGTTAATTCATCTTTTTTCTTTCGAATCCGGTTCCCAGTTTCTTTTAATGACCGACTAACTTTCACAGTTCCATCATCCCGAATAAAACGTTGAATTTCACCAATAATCATTGGCACAGCATACGTGGAAAAACGGACATCATAGGATAAATCAAACTTATCAATGGATTTAATGAGACCAATACTTCCAATTTGAAACAAATCGTCTGGGTCATATCCTCTGTTTATAAACCGTTGTACAACCGACCATACAAGGCGGATATTTTTTTCCACTAATTTATCTCTTGCTACTTTATCCCCTTGCTGACTTTTTTCAATTAGTGTTTTTACTTCCTGATCAGATAATGAATCGCTCCTATTATCCCCTTGTACATTAACATTCATCGCTAAGGCCTTTCACGATGAGCACATCGTTTTTGCGTTGGTTAATTGTTTGGTCATGTGTACAGTTGTTCCTTGTTCAGGATTAGATATAACCTCGACAGTATCCATAAAGTTCTCAATAATTGTAAAACCCATACCAGATCGCTCTAACTCAGGTTTGGAAGTATATAGTGGCTGGCGTGCTTCGTCAATATCATCAATCCCAATTCCGTTATCCTTGATAATTAATTCCACTTGTTCATCTATTAACGCACAGGTTATTGTTACCTCATGATGAGGTTCATTATTATAAGCATGAATAATGCAATTGGTTACAGCTTCTGATACTACTGTTTTAATTTCTGTAAGCTCGTCCATTGTCGGATCGAGCTTACTTACAAAAGCAGCTACGGTTACTCTAGCAAATGATTCATTTTCACTAACACTTGAAAAGGTAACTGTCATTTCATTTTTCACGATGCCACCCCCAACGTCTCTAAAGCAAATTGTTCGTTCTCCTCTAATCGAACAATCTTAAATAATCCCGACATTTCAAACAACCTTCTTACTGGAGGGGAGACAGAACAAACAACCATCTCTCCTCCTAACTGTAATACTTCTTTATACCTTCCCAACACTACTCCTAGTCCAGAACTATCCATAAAATCCATAGCTTCTAAATTTAAAACTACATGTTTAATGTCATGCTCACACATTACTTCTTTCCATTCTTTACGTAGTTGTTCTGCTTCATGGTGATCTAATTCCCCAGAAAGGCGAACAACTAATACATTCTCTTTAACAGCAAATGTTGAATGAAGTCCCATTGCCTTTGTCTCCTCCTTCTTTCATACTGCCATACTTTTATAGTTCGAGAATCTAGAATATAAATCCTGCTCGTTGACAAAAGAAGAAATAGTTCTGCCAAAATAGAAATAATTAATCATTTTTCGCCATATTTTGCCATACACGCTTCCAAAGAGTACCGAAAGTCGCTTCATGAATAGTATCTTTAACAGTCAAATTACTTCTAGATAAAATGTTATCTTTATCTTTTACAATAAGCTCACCTACAGAATCTCCTTTTTGAACAGGAAGTTGAATATCTTCTTTCATAACCACTTCTGTAGTAATATTGTCAATAGAATCTCCCCGCTCAAATAATGTACTAATAGATTCTGCAGCAACTACATCAGTTTGTTTGTTTTCAGCTTTAGTTAGGTTTAATTCGGTTATTTTATCGCCTTTTTCAAATAATTTTTGCGTTTGATAATGGTTAAATGCATAATCAAGCATTTTAGAAACTTGTTCATTTCTTTCTTTAGAAGAACTTGCTCCCATAACTACTGCAATAACTCGCATTTCTTCTTTTTCCGCTGTAGCTGACAAACAATATTTTGCTTCACTTGTATAGCCTGTTTTTAGCCCATCAACACCTGCATAAAACTTTACTAGCCGATTTGTATTCACAAGCCAAAATTCATTATCTTCTCCTTTACGTAAATAATCCTCATAAATGGAGGTATAGTTAGTAATATCTTCATATTTTAGCAACTCTTTCGACATCACAGCCATATCATGAGCTGTACTGTACTGCTCATCAGCAGGAAGCCCTGTTACATTTTGAAATTTTGTGTTTTTTAATCCAAGTTCTTTTACTTTTTGGTTCATTTTCTCTACAAAAGCATCTTCACTTCCAGCTATTCGTTCTGCTAAAGCTACACTAGCATCATTACCGGAAGCTATGGAAATTCCTTTTAACAAGTCATCAACACTCATCTCTTCTCCGGCTTCTAAGAATATTTGCGACCCTCCCATAGAAGCAGCATGCTCGCTTACCCTTACTTGTTCGTTTATTTTTAAATTTTCTTCATCTAATGCTTCCATAATTAATAACAGCGTCATAATTTTCGTCATACTTGCTGGTGGTAGTTTTTCATGCTCATTTTTATGGAATAATATCTTTCCTGTATCACGCTCCATCAAAAGAGCTGATTTAGCATCTTCAGCTAACTTTTGATTGTTATTTTTTTTCACTTCTTCAGCACTTACGAAAGTTACCGCGTTTCCCATGAGAATACAGACAAGGCTGATGATGCATAGAGTTTTTTTCATTCTTTTCCCTCCAATATTCCTATGTAGCTTATCCATTTTTAACCGTTATAGATGCTTTAGTTCCTATTCAGACGTCATATATATAGGCTAACCAAATTAGATATTTTTTATACCAAAATATTGGAGATAAGTTTACTTTATAATGCTTACTTTATAAGTAGATTAGAAAGACTTGGCGATCGCCAAGTCTTTATGGTGATAAAATGTCGTCGTTTTACCTATACTATAAACCTAAAAATCTTATGCGTTCCTATAGCACAAAAATAAATGGCTCACATTGAGCGAGCCATCACCTATCTTGACATAGTTTCCTAACTTAAGGAAAGTTGTTAAACTAGTTTTTCGTCAAAATGTATAAAATTTCACCTGTTTTATATTTAGAATTAAACGAAAGCTTTTACCATTCTCTAGAGACTAAAGATCATGATTGCAAAATAGCACTCTTGCATATAAGCATAACTTCAAACCGGTTAAGGTGAAAGAAAACCACTGAAGAAATATACTTTTATGATTCTGTAATCATACCATGAATTAATGTTGGTGCTTTTATTTCATTTGTAGAAATAGTAATACTATTGTAAAGCTTCTCTTTAACATCGTTAACGTCTTCTGTATTTGCATAGATTGTAAGTAAAGATTCTCCTTCTAGCACACTGTCTCCAATCTTCTTATTTAAAACAAGACCAACTGCTAAATCAATAACTGCATCTTTCGTTGCTCTGCCAGCGCCTAGCATCATCGCTGCCGTTCCAATGTCATCAGCTACAATTTCAGATATTTTTCCTGAACTTTTAGCTGGCAGTTCTATTTTATAAGATGCTTGGGGTAAAGTTTCAGAATGATCGACTACAGAAGCATCTCCACCTTGAGATTCAAGAAAAACCTTAAATTGCTGTAATGCCTTGCCATTATGCAGGTTTGCTTCTAATTTCTTGCGCGCCTCATCAATTGTGTCAGCCTCCTCTGCTAAGACGACCATTTGGCTTCCTAATGTTAAGCAAAGCTCCGTTAAATCTTCCGGCCCTTTCCCTTGCAATGTTTCAATAGCCTCTTTCACTTCTAAGGCGTTTCCAATTGCTCGACCCAGTGGTTGGCTCATATCAGAAATAACCGCCATCGTATTTCTTCCTACTTTATTTCCTATTGTAACCATAGCCGTTGCAAGTTCCTTAGCATCATCCAAATCTTTCATAAAAGCCCCAGCGCCCGTTTTCACATCAAGAACGATAGCATCTGCACCTGAAGCAATCTTTTTACTCATAATAGAACTAGCAATCAGCGGTATTGAATTTACTGTTGCCGTAACATCTCTCAAACCATAAATTTTCTTATCAGCTGGAGTAAGATTGCCTGACTGACCTACGACTGCTACTTTGTTTTTATTAACTAATTCTATAAATTCATCATTGGATATTTCAACATGAAAGCCCGGCACAGACTCTAATTTATCAATTGTACCACCTGTATGGCCTAGACCTCTTCCACTCATTTTAGCTACCGGTACACCTACAGAAGCAACGAGTGGCGCAAGGATTAACGTTGTTGTATCACCAACGCCTCCAGTAGAATGCTTATCTACTTTTATTCCTTCAATAGCAGATAATTCAATCTGATCCCCTGATTCGACCATAGCTTGGGTCAACTCAGCACGTTCTTGATCATTCATATCTTGAAAATAAATTGCCATTAATAGAGCACTAACTTGATAATCAGGAATTTCTCCATTCGTATAACCTTGAATAAAAAATTGAATTTCGTCTTTTGTTAAAGCTTGATTGTCTCGTTTTTTTTCAATAATGTCATACATGCGCATGTTTATCAACCTAACCTTTCCGGAATTTTTTCAATTACTTGCTTAACAAATTGCAGAAATGATTCTTTCACTCGTTCTGTAGTTTCAATTACTTCATCATGGGTTAATGGCTGATCAAGAATACCTGCTGCCATATTCGAAATGCAAGAAATACCAAGGACTTCCATACCAGCATGTGCTGCAACAATAACTTCAGGAACCGTCGACATTCCAACAGCATCGCCGCCTAACGTTCGAAGCATACGAACTTCAGCAGGTGTTTCATATGAAGGGCCTGTATTGCCAACATACACCCCTTTTTGAATTGGTAAACCAATGTCTTTAGCGCAAGATTCAGCATGTGCAATTAATTTTGTACTATACACTTCCGACAGATCGGGAAATCTTACTCCTAATTGATTATCATTCTTGCCAATTAACGGATTGGCCCCCATGTTATTGATATGATCTGTAATAAGCATAAGATCTCCAGGGTGAAATTGTTCATTTACGCCACCAGCCGCATTGGTAACAAGAAGAGTCTCCATTCCAAGCTCTTTGAAAACACGAACAGGAAAGGTAACCTGTTGCATTGGGTATCCTTCATAATAATGAAAACGTCCTTGCATCGCAATAACTGGTTTTCCTTTTAATATTCCTGAGACTAATTGCCCTTTATGACCTGATACCGTTGATACTGGAAAATGTGGTATCTCGTTATATGGAATAACTACTGCATCTTCAATTTCATCCGCTAACACGCCTAACCCTGATCCTAGAATTAAACCTATTTTAGGTTGATGTTTTATTTTTTGTTGTATATATGTGCTTGCTTGCTTTATTGCTTCTGGCTTCATACGCGATTCCCCCCTACTATTTTTAAATGCTATTTAAGAAGCTTGTCCCATGTTTTGGCATTGAAACTTCAAAATTTTCAGCAATGGTTGCACCAATATCAGCAAATGTTTCACGAATTGGTAACTCTTTTCCTTCTTGTATACCATTATGATAAACAAGTAGTGGAACAAACTCTCTAGTGTGGTCTGTACCATGGTGAGTTGGATCATTACCGTGATCAGCGGTTATAATTAATAAATCTTTATCCTGTAGTTTCTCTAGTACTTCTGGAAGTCGAACGTCATAAGCTTCCAAAGCTTCGGCATAACCATCAGGATCACGACGATGTCCGTACTTTGCATCGAAGTCAACTAAATTTAAAAAGCTGATTCCATTAAAGTCTTCTTCCATAGACTCGACTAATTTTGTCATTCCGTCATCATTATCTTTTGTACGTACTGCTAACGTAACCCCTTCCCCATCATAAATATCAGAGATTTTTCCTAAAGCAATAACATCGTATTGATTATCCTTTAGTTCATTCATAACGGTTCTTCCAAAAGGCTTTAAAGCATAGTCATGGCGATTTGAAGTTCGTTCAAAGGCATCTGGTTTACCAATAAACGGCCGAGCTATCACACGACCAACCATATACTTTTCATCTAATGTTAGCTTTCGCGCTATCTCACAAATACGATACTGTTCATCAATTGGAATGATTTCTTCATGTGCAGCGATCTGCAAAACAGAATCTGCCGAAGTATATACAATTAACGCACCTGTTTCCATATGTTCTTCGCCAAGTTCTTCAATAATTTTCGTACCAGACGCTGGTTTATTTCCAATTACTTTATGACCGGTTTGTTGCTCCAGTTCTTGAATAAGTTCAGCTGGAAATCCCTCTGGAAAAGTGCGAAACGGCTGTTCAATATGAAGCCCCATTATTTCCCAATGACCTGTCATCGTATCTTTTCCATTCGAAGCTTCTTTCATTTTTGTATAATGCGCTTTTGGAGAATCCGCTTTCTCAATTCCTTGAATTTCTCTAATATTACTTAAGCCTAAACTCCCCATATACGGCATATGAAGTCCATTCCGATGTGCTGCAATATGTCCTAAGGTGTCAGCCCCCTTATCATTAAACATTTCAGCGTCTGGCGCCTCTCCAATACCTACAGAATCCATTACTACAAGAAAAATACGTTTAAATTTTTGCAATGACATTCCCTCCTTCTATTAGTTATGTTCCCGAAAATAAGAGAAACTATGTTTACATTCCATGTTGTAGGATGTCAGACAACTAAGTAAAAATTAAGCTCTGGGATGATAACTTGTATAAACATCCTTTAGCCTAGTTTTTGTTACATGAGTATATATTTGTGTTGTGGAAATATCTACATGTCCCAGCATTTCTTGAACAAGTCGTAAATCTGCCCCATTCTCTAATAAATGTGTAGCAAAAGAGTGCCGTAATGTATGGGGCGTAATTGTTTTGTTTATACCGGCTTCCAACGCTCTTTTCTTTAAAACTTTCCAAAAACCTTGTCGTGACAATGGTTTACCATGTTGATTTACAAATAGAGTATCTGTCTTAGGATGACGTTTAATTAACTTCTTTCTTCCTTGTTGCAAATAGTTCTCCACTGCATGGATAGCTGTATTACCTAATGGAACAATACGCTCTTTCGACCCTTTGCCTACACACTGCACAAATCCCATGGTGAGATGTAAGTCAGAAACTCTTAAAGTAATCATTTCAGTTACACGTAATCCTGTTGCGTAGAGAAGTTCAAACATCGCTTTATTTCTTACCTGTAATGGGCTTGTCCCTGGAATGTTTAAAAGCGCATCCATTTCTTTGACAGATAAAACATCTGGTAGTTTGCGCTCTTTCTTTGGTGTTTCAATATGCAAACTTGCATCATGGGTCACAATTTGCTCACGAACTAAAAATTGATGAAACGCTCGCAGTGAAGAAATATGACGAGATATCGTAGCTGACGACTTATTATCGTCTTTCAAGCTGTATAAAAACTTGGTCATATCTGTTCGTGTAACTTCTTCCCAATTCTTTCTTCCTACAATTGTTTTTAAGTATTGAATATATTGGTTAATATCTCTTTGGTAGGATGTAAGTGTATTATCTGACAACCCTCGCTCAATTCGCAGATACTGAAAAAAATCTTTTGCACTATCATGTAACATAATTTTACTCCCCTAAACGGAAAAATAAATGAATGCGTTCAAAAAAACTATGCTCTTCTGAATATACTTTCACAGCAGGGCCTTCAGGTGGGGCGTAGCGATGAAAGTGCTCATATTCAGCATGCATAACACGTAAACCATAGTAAAATAATAAGGTGAACGCAACAAACAAAAAAAACACTTTTACAATATCCATTAGAATTGTTCTCATACATTTTGCTCCTCTAAAAATACCTTTATAAAAAAGATATGCAGAAATAGAGGTGCAATATACGTATTAAAGTAAAACTTCATATAACAATAGTTTCCTAACTTAACCATAGCAGTTTGTTCCGTCGTACTTGGTTTCTGTACTAACATTGAAACTCTTAACCTAATAAGGTACGACCGTCACTTGCAGGGTTAAAATAAAAAACTAGCAAAGAGTCTTATCTTTAATGTACAGCTTTTATCACCATTTGTAAATGATTTTCCATATGTAAGTTATTATTTTTTTAGTTCGTTTCCTATCGATTTAAGCGAATACAAATTTTCTAGGTTCCATTATCCAATGAAATAAACGATTTAATAAAGATACGTGCTTCTAGTATAATAGCATGAAACTTAACTAGAAGCACTTACTGTTACAGCTTGGCATTGCTTACAAACACCATGGAATGTGAGTCGGTGATCCTTTACTTGAAATCCCCATTCATTTTGAACTATTTTTTCAACCTCTTCAAGTAAATCTTCTTCAATTTCTTCAACTGCACCACATTCGGAACAAACGAGGTGGTGATGCGAATGTTTTGCACCTTCTTTTCGTAAATCGTAACGAGAAACACCATCACCAAAATTTATTTTATCAACAATTTTCAATTCCGATAATAATTCCAATGTACGATATACAGTTGCCAAACCTATTTCTGGGGCTTTTTCTTTTACTAATAAATAAACATCTTCCGCACTCAAATGGTCTTCTTCCCTTTCCAATAAAACACGGACAGTAGCCTCGCGCTGCGGTGTTAACTTATAACTTTGGGCATGGAGTTGTTTTTTAATCCGGTCAATTCGATGTTCCATTGGGCTATTACCTCCCTCATATCCCATCTTTATTATATGCGTGGATGAAAATTGTGTCAAAGCAAAATCATATCACATTGTATTTATAATAATTATAATATAATATGAATTATTAGTAAAATGACCGAACAACCCATTGCATTGCCTCATTTGCAATAAATGTTTCCAAAAGAGCAGCAACACTA
Organism: Virgibacillus sp.; assembly: GCF_013393565.1. Lineage (NCBI taxonomy): Bacteria > Bacillati > Bacillota > Bacilli > Caryophanales > Bacillaceae > Virgibacillus > Virgibacillus sp. The sequence continues at coordinate 3,328 of NZ_JABXHF010000003.1, read as the reverse complement.
GCAAAAAAAGCCAACAATGAAAATAATATGACGTATCTTCCAAAAGGTTGAAAAACTGGTTGTGATATTTTATTAGTAAATAATTTACTCAATAATGTTAAAGAAAAAATCATTGCCAAGCTACCTGCTATAATATATACAGGTATAATAAGAAAGTTCTGTGGGGCGATGGATAAAGTAGCGATCAACAAGCCATTCATTCCTAGCTGATTAACCATAAAACCAACAGAGAACCCGATTACCAAACCTTTAAGAAAAATTAGGATCCAAACTAATGGCAAACCGATAACAGATAGTCCCAACACAAATAAAAGCAATAAATACTTAATATGATAAAAAAAACTATTTTTGAAAATTTCATCGTAATTCGCTAGTTCATTATCTGTTATCTGTTTAAAAAATCGTTCTAAATAGAAGAATAAATCTTGTTTCTGAACAAAATTCATACTATTAACGAGGATTGCGCCAAATATAACACCGGTTAAAAATAGAATGACCATAAATAAATAGATTGTTGCATGTTCTTTAACGTGATTAATGAGAAGCATTTTATTTTTCTGCATTGGAATCCTCCATTCAAATACTGCTATATTAAAATCTATGAAGGTAACCAAGCAAAAATACCATGTTTCTATTAACTTTCTATCAAAAACTATACATTTACATATGCTTTTCCTATTTGTAATAACTTAATAAGAGATAGTTGATGTCGTGTTATATTACATAATAAATCCTATTCGCAGAGTGAAGGTTTATCAATTCTATTAGCAATTCACTTAATAAAACCATATTTACCTCCGCCTCCTTCTTGAACATGTAATTTCCCATTTCTCATATCAATAATTGCTTGTGCTATTTGTTCTGATACTACAAGAGCAAGTTTCTCCCTAGTAGTTTGATGTATAATATGCATCTCTGTTCCAAAGCTTTTCAAAAGTTTTTCATATGTTTTCTTCCCTATACCCGGCAAGTATTCCAATGGAACTTGATACGTATAGTCAGGTCGAGAGCTACAATGTTCATCCGCCTCCTTTAAAGCTGCAATTCGGTCTGCTACGCCTTTAATATGTTTTTTAGAATGGCAATTAGGGCAAACAGATTTTTCTACCGCTAAATAAGTTAAGCATTCACTGCATACCGTTCTATAGTATTTACCTAATTTCGGGTTCATTCCGTAATTATTCTGTATTTTCCTGCCATTTTTGTTCGCTAATACGAATTGAAACTCTTTAAATGAAGGATGTTTCATTTGCATATGCTGATACTCTCGTGCGATCTTCCCTAAAGAATGTGCATCAGAGTTAGTTAGATATGTGAAAGAATGCAGTTCCTCTATCTGATCGGCCATCTGCGTATCAGCACTTAGACCTAGCTCCATTCCATCAATTAAATCTGGAGATAGTATTTCTGATAAAGTTCGTAAAACACCCTTACCATACAAACTTTTAAAGGGAGTAAATATGTGCGCGGGAATAAACACACCTTGTAAGTCTTTTACTTTCCATTGTAATTCTTTAGCAGATCCATAAAAACGTTGCGAGCTTAAGGAAATATTTTTCATCCGATGGCTAAGCCATTCAGAAAATAACTCCATTTGGTGGATTTGGGGAAAATAGCAAAGAACATGAATCGGTCCTTGCCCCTTGGCATCATTCACCTCAATTTCTGATCCTAATAGAAGCGTCACCGAGTCAAATCGAATACCACCTTCTTGTAACTCTTTAGCATCCCCTTGAACTATCAACTGTTTTAACTCCCTTAACACAGCAGGCACTTGACAGTCTACCACACCTACCATATCAATTCCTTTATTTCTACTTGCTTCTTTTAAAATCGCCGGTAATGTCAGACGGTTAGAAGCCGTTATTTTCACAGGGTCATTGTACATGTCACGACCAATATGGATGTGTAAGTCAGCCGTATACGAGGATAGCATTTAGCTCAATCCTAATGCGTGTAAATAGAGAATAGCATACTTTGTTTTTGCATCGTGAATTCGTTCTGCTTCTACGTATTGTTTGGCTTCTTCTAATGATAATTCGACGATTTCAATAAACTCATCCTCATCTCCGTCAACGCTTTCGTCTAACGGCTCCAACTGATCCGTAATATATATATACATTAATTCGTTCGCAAACCCTGGCGAAGAATAAAATGAAGTTACAAATGATAATTCTTCCGTCGTATATCCTGTCTCTTCTTCTAATTCACGAATTGCTGTAGTCTCAGGATCTTCACCTGGCTCCAATTTGCCAGCAGGAATTTCCAAAATAGATTTTTCTAAAGGTTTTCGGAATTGTTCCACTAGTACAATTTTATTATCTTTCGTTATAGGAATGATTCCTACTGCTCCCGGGTGTTTAATAATCTCTCTTTTCGCCTCTTTACCATTTGGAAGTTTTACATCATCTACTTGTAAATGTACGATGTTTCCTGTAAATATTTGCTTGGAACGTATCGTTTTCTCTTCAAATTTGTTCATTGATATCACCCTTGTTATTGATTCGTTTTTCCTTATTTTATCATAAAATCACACGTATGGTTTGTTTTAACGGTTATGAGTAGATAAAATAGAGTTACTAGGCAAGGTTATAACGTCCAATATGAAGTTGGGAAGTTAATGGCTTACTACACATCATTTCTAACATAGTCGACAGCTACACTGCTGCTTCCATAATTTTATAAAACATACCTAATTATAAACTTTATAGTAAGTGGTAAAAAGGTAACAGCAAAGGAGAAGAAAGATGAATTTAAACCAACTTGGAAAATCATCCATTTACATTTCAGAATTAACATTAGGCTGCATGTCGTTAGGAACAGATTTACAAAAAGCCAAGTATATTATTGACTATGCGCTTGATAATGGTATCAATCATTTAGACACAGCTGATTTATATGATTTTGGTGAGAATGAAAAAGTTGTTGGAGAAGCGATCAAACAGAAGAGAAGCCAAGTAATTATTACTTCAAAAGTAGGCAATCATTTTGATAAAGTAAAACAAACTTGGTTTTGGGACCCTTCTAAGAAACATATCCTCAATGGTCTAAAAGCAAGCCTTCAACGCCTACAAACAGATTATATTGACTTTTATATGCTACATGGTGGCACCATTGAAGACCCAATTGACGAAACTATTGAAGCCTTTGAAGAGCTGAAACAGGAAGGACTCATTCGAGCTTATGGCATATCCTCGATACGACCTAATATTATTAAAGAATTTGTAAAAAAATCATCTATAGACGGTGTTATGATGCAATATAGTTTGTTCGACCGACGACCTGAAGAAGAAACACTTGACCTTTTACTACAAAATCAAATTAGTGT
>NZ_JABXHF010000066.1:0-12551 GCF_013393565.1 Virgibacillus sp. | reverse complement strand
CCTATTTAATAATCACAAACCTCTTCTTTGCACTCTTCTTTTACTTTAGGAAATCCTTCTTTTTCCCCCATGCTATTTACTTTAAATTCTTTTGGGTCAACACTAGCAGAAAAATCAGCTTTTCCATTGACTGTACCACGAATCATCAAACCATCCATAGGGTCACTCATGTCATCTTTAAACTCCACTGATTTTATATCCTCATAGTTATGACGTAGATAGCTTTCTACTTTTTCCTTAGCTTTGCTAACCGTCTTGTCATCATAATTATTATTGGATGAGTTCACATTACATCCAGTAAGAACTATAGTGGTAACTATAAAAAACATAAGATATTTTCACATGCTGAATACCTCCTTTTTATTATTTACACGATCGTTCTTTACATTCTTCCTTCCTTTCGGGGAACCCTTCACTCAACCCTATACTTCCTACAGTATAATCATTTTCAACCCCTGCTGAAAAGTCAGCAACTCCTTCATTAACATTGCCATCAACGGTCAATCCTCCCATTGGACTTTGGTAGATATTATCGATCTTAACGGATTCGATTCCCTCAAAATTATTTTTTAAATACTGCTTAACGGCTTCTGTAGCTTTTTCTTTTGTTGTATCATCATAGGTTTCGTTATTAGAGTTCACATTGCAACCTCCTAATAGTATAATAAAAACAATTGATAAAAAAAATACTTTTTTGATAAGATAACCTCCTTTGATTATTACTTATAGCAGGAGTGATAAAATTGACTAATAACATTAATGATAAAATAGCAAGTAGACTTTCGGAAAGAACTTATAAAGATAATCGTTCAGAAATTTACGTAGAGTTAGGAAATGGAAAAACATCTATTTGGAAAAATATCGAAACCATCAAAGATAAAGACACCGGACTACATGGCTATGTTCTACAGAACCCCGACACAGAGGAAGTTGTTATCAGTTTTCGTGGAACAGAACCTCCAAAGACAACGACAAAACAAGTGGAACAAAAGTATGTTGGTTCACCATCTCAAGATGCCCGTCTAGCCGGAGCTGGGGGAGGGGCGAAACTAAAAGATGGTAATCTGATTTATGAAACGAAAGACACGGACTTTTCCGAATTCGCAAAGGATGTTCAAGAAGATGTAGAAGGAATCGTCCTTGGTGATTCCAATTATAGCAAAAAAGAATATGGAAAAACACCCTATACAGCAAGACCCTCTCAAGATGCAGCTCTCGCTACTGGTAAGGCTAAGTTAAACCCCAACGATCAAACCATCACGTATACCAATAAAAATCAATTTACCGAAGCGGATCATGTTGTAAATAAATATGTGAAAAGATATGGAGCTAATAATATTACCTTTGTTGGTCACTCATTAGGCGGTGGACTTGCTCAATATTATGCTGTGGAATATGATTCGAATGCTATTACCTTCGCTGCGGCGGATGTCTTTGATTTATTATCTGAAGAAAATCAAAAGCGAGCATTAAGTGGTGAGTTTAAGGATAATGTCATTTCTTACACCTACCCGGATGATGCTGTAGGAACATTCTATAAAGATTCGATAGGTTCTGTTTACTATATGGGTAATCCGGCAGAAGGAGGCTGGGGATTAAGTAGCCACGGCATTAAGAATTATATGGACAAAAGTATGTATGATGAGAAAGGCTATTTCTTGCCTCGGCTATTATACGATGAAAAGATACAAGATCAATTAACGATGTCTCCTCTAGCTTTGAAAAATAGTGGTATTTCTGACTTTCATATTCGTATCCAGTCCAGTTTAATGGATGGTTATGTTATCGAGATGAAGGAAAGTGAGGAACAAATTGCAGCCACAAGAAAGGCATTGACACATTTTCTCGATGACTATATAACAACGATGACAGAGTTGAAGCGTAAATACATGAATGCTGTCGGTTTTGGCAAGTATGATAAGTTAAATGCTTCTCATGTAGAGGAAATCTTCCGTGATCTAACAGGTGTTGGTCCAGAAGGATTGCTCATGTTATTGGATATCGGTGAATTTGAAGAATTATTGGCCAAACTTCAAAAATCCCAATTGGATACAGGAGACATTGCTTATAATATGGATAAAATGAGCAAGGACTTTACCCATATGGATCAATTACTTGCTCAATGGTTACAACTTAAATAATGCAATTTTTGAAGCAGAAAAGAGGTGGGTTGATGAAAGATAAGGATATTACTGACTGGTGGCAAAATTATTTAGAAACGAATAGGCAAGAAGAGGAGTTAAAGAAACAAATAAAAAATGATTTAGAATCAAATGTGGAATTCTTCAAGCAGTACCTTATTGAAGGAAGATTTGGTGAGTGGGTAAATATCACCAACGATTATACAAATATTTGGAAAATAAAACATGGGATGGTTTTGGAGTATGACCACTATACCAAAGATATTAAAGCTTTTTTTTATAATTTTGGTTTAACTCAAAGAAATTTGCATATAGCGCAAAATTTAGCTGATGGTGAAGGCGAAGTTAGTGTTTATACTCGTCAAGATTTACAAGGGCAAAGACTTACAAAAAGAAGTAATTCACCTTTAATAAAGTATGTTGCAGGTTTAATTCCATATGGGGATAACGTATATAACGTCTGGGATACGCTAAGTAAGATGTCTCCTAAAAACGTAGGCTTAGGTACTGCTGAAGAATTTGTAGGAAAAGATTTTGAAGCTCAAAAAAAGGTCCATCATGGGAAAGTATACCGTGTAGTTTCAGGGAATTTAAAAGATTACGATATCAGAAATGAAGAAGCTTACGTAAATCTAAAAGGAGACATTCATTCAGGTGATGGTAGTATAAGAGTAACCTGGGCCTATAAAACTGATTTAGGATCAAACTTATATTAGTATTTATACGCCTAGGTCTATTTAGACAGACCTAGGCGTGATATATTGAAACCTCATACTCGGGAGTCTTTAATATGATAAAAAATAATTTAAATGCATTAAATATATCGTTAATATGCTTACTCCTTATTAGTCTTTTTTTAAATTATCATCTATATATCGAGAACCAAGAAAAAAATAGTTATTATACCGTATATTATATTGAAGATTTTTTCAACGAACTCCAAGAATCCATATTATCGTTAAAATCAATCATCGCAGACGAAGAGACTGATTATCGTGAGATTTCTTACCTTGTAGAAAGACTAAACTATCTGGACTACATGGTGAGAAGAGTTCCTTATTATTTCGATGGTATGGGAGGAGGAACAAATTACATTGGTTACGCTGCAGTTGTTATGAATCGTGGAATAAGCTATGAGGGACATGAAATTCCGCCATTTTTTGAGGACCAGGAGATCAATCAATCAGAACTAGCTTTTTTGAAGTTATTTAAAGATCGCTTAACATCAATTTACGCACAATTAGAGTCGGAAGATACTAATAAACTTGCCAATAATGTCACCAAAAATAGATTTGACAACATTATAATGAAAGATATTTTTATTGTAGGAGCTGAACGTGAGCTAGTAGAAGAATACTTAAAATATACAGCGTTAGATTAAAGTAAATAATAAATTAGAGGTAAACCATTGGAATAACTGAAGTTTGATAATTGGGAAGGTATTTGGAGGATTCCAAGCAATCTTGTATGTTAACACTAAACTGCACAAATTTTTAAAGGAACAAAAACTTAGTTATAGTGTACAAAATGTATGTTCTCTATTTAAAGTTAGTAGATGCATTTTGTCACTTGACTCAGAGTTTCTGCGGGCAAGATCCTGAGCCGGGAAGCCAGATGTTCAAGAAATCTGGCTCAACCACCTAGGTATCATACCCGCCAATTATAAAATATGAACTAGAGCATAAATTATCAGAGTGTAAAGCTCTTTAAACAATTTATAAATATTACTGAGAAGGATAAGTGGGCAACTATTAAACTGGCACCCGTGTCAAGGGCACTTATAAAAAAAGAGCTTATGCAGATAAAAGATGATTCCTATATTGAATAGGGTCATCTTTTTTATATTCTACTGATAACGGTAATTGTTAAAGTAAGTCATATAATGATTGATTTTTCATTTTAATTTCTTTCATGTTTTGGCTGATTTATAATCTACTTCATCCTCGTGCATTTTGCCTCCCGATCACTTCAGAAGGTGTAAGCTCCTGTTTCAAGGTTCTGCTAGGATTTTGTTTTCTTGTATCAGCAAGCCCTGTTAACCCTTTCGTTTCATAAGTTTTCTTCCACCGGATCGTTTTATTTCAATTACTTCTTCATCAAATCCACTTTCCATAAAAATATGTCGTGGGAGTTTAGATACTTATCCATAAACCTGTTCTTGAAAGCATCCGTGTAAGTGATGGATTTCTCACTAACGCGTTGTACATTTGGATTCAGTCACAACAAAGAAAACGTGCGTTCGTTTTTCGTTTGGTTATCCAACTTAAAATGGTATAATAGTACACAAACTAGATGTTTAGAAAAAAATAATAAACGGGGATTCTTTTAAAAAGGAGTGATGACATTGCAAAAGGAAACTAGTATCCTAATCTATCAAACAGAGGATGGTAACACAAAAATAGATGTTAGATTGGAGAATGAGACAGTTTGGATGACCCAAAAGGGAATAGCGGAATTGTTTCAAACATCACCTCAAAATATTACACTTCACGTAAAAAATATTTACGAAGAAGGGGAGTTACAGCAAGAAGTAACTTGTAAGTATTACTTACAAGTTCAAAATGAAGGGCCAAGGGAGGTGAAAAGAAAAGCAAAACACTATAACCTTGAAATGATTATTGCAATTGGATATCGAGTTCGTTCTCACCGAGGTACACAATTCCGCCAATGGGCAACAGAGCGGTTAAATGAATATCTTGTTAAAGGGTTTACAATGGATGATGACCGTTTGAAAGAAATGCGTAATTTTGGACAAGATTATTTCGATGAGTTACTAGAACGAATTCGTGATATCCGTGCTTCCGAGAAAAGGTTCTATCAAAAAATTACAGACATTTATGCGACGTCTATTGACTACGATCCAAAAGCAGAAGTCACACAAGAATTTTTCGCAACTGTTCAAAATAAACTACATTTTGCAATTCATGGTCAAACAGCGGCTGAACTTATAGTAGATAGAGCGAAGGCCGAGAAGGAGAATATGGGTCTTACTGCATGGAAAGGGAATAAGGTAAGAAAAACAGATGTTACAGTTGCTAAAAATTACTTAACGGAAAAGGAACTTAAATCACTCAATCGTATTGTCGCAATGTACTTAGATTATGCCGAAGATCAAGCGGAAAGACAACAGCCAATGCATATGAACGATTGGATTGATAAACTTAATGCCTTTCTTCAATTTAATGAGCGTGAAATTCTTGAAAATGCAGGAAGGATCTCAAAGGCTGTAGCTGATAAGTTAGCCATTCAAGAGTATGAAACATTTAACCAGCATCGTTTAAATAAAAATACTCACGATGACTTTGAGCAGTTTATTGAGAATGAGGACTTAAAGAGATAAGACCTCAGTTTTGTTCTACATGTATCTGGGAGAGTTGCTTAGTGACGAAATGGAATCTTATCATAATTGATGTAAAACAAGTATTAACTTTTGGAAATACCACAAGAATTGATAATATTAGATGTAGTATCACTGTTTAAAGACGTTATTTATTTTAATACACAGAATATTTCGTATTATAAAGTGATGCTAGAATAATTTCATGGACACATGTTTGTTAAGTAATTTTAATACTTATATTAGTGATGTTTCAATGGATAGAAGGAGGTAAATATGAACATAGAGCAAAAACTGTATCAATCAGCAATTGCGTTAATAAAGGATAGATATCCTTCTGGATGGGGAGGTGCTGCTGCGATGTTAACGGAGGATGGGAATATACTAACCAGTGTTTCCCCAGATGTTATTAACGCTTCAACGGAATTATGTATAGAAACGGGAGCTATCCTCGAAGCACATAAACGTAATACAAAGGTTACCCATACAATTTGTGTGGTAAGGGAAGATGAAAATGCTGAATTTACAATATTAACTCCTTGTGGCGTATGTCAAGAACGTCTTTTTTATTGGGGTAGAGATGTAAAAGCGGCAGTAACAAATTCACATGGAAGAATTGAATATAAAACGTTGGGAGAAATTCAACCGTATCATTGGTATAAAGCCTATGAAAAATAAATGTCTTGAAAAACAGGTTTGTTTTGTGCGATGTATTTGATAATTTCACTTCTAGGTTTACGGAAAGGTGCGTCTAAAATCTTCTGAGATTGTCCTTCTTTCTTTTTTATCCTTTTGATTAGAGGACGAAAATTAGGCTTAGTTTTTGGATTAATAGGAGCCCTTGTATTATCAATTGTATTTACAAATGTATTAGCAAAAGAACAAACGGACGTGAGTGGTGAAGATAAAACCAGAGTTGTAACCGTAGAGGGACAAGATTTACGTGAAAATAAAAGTATGGAAGGGAAAGACCTTGAGACAGTTATCACAGCAAAAGAACAACGTAGTGTAGAGAATTCATTAGCTTTATCAAGGTATGTATCACAAGAAAATGGACTAGGGTTTTATTTTATTAAAGAGCAATAAGCTGCATGATTAAGTTAGTTGGATGAAGTGCTTCTATAAACAACAAAAAAGCGATCTACCATTTATGTGGGGTAATATCCCAGTATGATACCAAGAAGCTGACGGTTGTAGCGGATATTGAAATGCACACGTATGCTTTACAAAGATGTCTGAAAACCTGAACCTATCGCGAAAAATTGATATTGTCCGAATGAAGACTATGCCAATAAGGAGCTAATAAATACAATCACTTTGATGTAGTAGACCAAGCAAAGCCCATGTAAAAAATGATATTAGCAATCATTTTTACCAAATTCCCTCATATAATTTTTAGAGGTGATAAAAATGGGAAGGGTAGCGTATACAGATAGTGATGTGGCTTTAGTGGCAAGGATGATGCGGGCAGAGGCGGAAGGTGAAGGCCAGCTAGGGATGCTGATGGTCGGTAACGTCATTGTAAATCGTTTAGTTGCTAATTGTTTAGACTTTAAAGATTTAAGATCCATATACGACGTAATTTTTCAAATACAGGGAGGCAATTACTCTTTTGAAGCTGTGCAAAAAGGTAATGTTTTCTACAACAGAGCGAGAGGTGTAGAAAAGAAATTAGCTAGAAGAGTATTGGAGCATTGGAGAGAGCATCCTTCCAAGTATGCGCTATGGTATTTTAATCCATATGCTCCATGCCCGTCTACATGGTACGGTCAACCATTTGCTGGTCAATACAAGTTACATTGTTATTACGAACCACAGGCAAATACATGCGATAGTGTGTATATCGGCTAGGTGTTGGCAAAGGATGCCGTTCACATTTGGAAAAGATGAGCATTGTGCGAGAGCTCATACAAGGAGTTCTTTTTAGTAAACATAGAAATGGCCCTGTTCCTTTTGAGGAGCGGGGCCTATTTTTGTAAGGTTTGATAAGAGAAAATCATGTTATAAAAACTATAAACTATAGGTGCAAAAAAGCGACATTAGTAAAAATAAATTTTACAAATTTAATAATCGCATGTTTTTTCTTTGCACTCCTCTTTTCTCTCAGGGAATTCTTTTCCTACAGCGCTAGAAATAATTTTAAAATCATTTTCATAATCAACATCAATGGAGAAAGTTGCTTTTTCATTATTATTTACTGTACCGCTAATTACCATCCCACCCATAGGAGTACTATGATCATTCTTTTTAAAAGTTATTGTATGGATATTTTTAAAATTGTTACTCAAATAACTTTCTATAGTTTTTTCCGCCTTGAGAATTGTATTATTATTAAAATCTTCCTCATTTGATTTCACAAAACAACCTCCCAATAGTATAATTGTAACAGTTAAAAATATTAGAATTAAGAGTTTTTTCATTCGTTTCACTTCCTAACTATTATCAAAGTATGGAGGGCGCAATTTTGGTAAATTATAACAATATAACAGACCTCACCGCTTCTACAATTTCTAGGCAATCTTATAAACAGATTCCAAGAAAGATTTTCATTGAAACAGATTATCATATACAAGTTTGGGAAAACATCGAAACTATTAAAGACTCCGATACAGGTTTACATGGATATGTGCTCCAAAACGATGATACAGATGAAATCGTTATCAGTTTTAGGGGAACGGAACTTCCTAAAACAACCACAACCAAAGTGAAAGAAAAATACTTAGCGACACCCTCTCAAGATGCTAGGTTGGCTGGTGCCGGGGGTGGAGCAGAATTGAAAAATGGGTATATTGTTTATAACCAAAAAGATGTAGACTATTCTGAAACCCTAAAAGATGTGGAAGAAGACATCCAAGGAATTGTCCTTGGTGATTCCGATTATACCAAAAAAGATTATAGAAAAACACCTTATTTAGGAACACCTTCTCAAGATGCTGCTTTATTAACTGGTAAAGCGAAGTTTGACTCCAAAGATAAAACCCTCACATATGACACCAAAAATCAATTTACAGCAGCTGAACAAGTGGTTGAAAAATACGTAAAGAAACACGGATCGGACAACATCGTTTTTACAGGCCATTCTCTTGGCGGAGGTCTGGCTCAATATTATGCTGTGAAACATGATGCCAATGCGGTTACTTTTGCCGCAGCAGATGTGTTTCGTTTATTATCCAAAGAAGACCAGGAACGTGCTTTAAATGGCGAGTTTAAAGATAATATTATCTCCTATACGTATCCTAACGACGTCGTCGGCACTTTTTATAAGCATTCCGTTGGTTCTGTATATTATATGAAGGACCCTGTCGAAACAAAGGGCGTTGGACTTGCTACTCATGGGATAAAGAATTATTTGGAAAAAGATTTATACAATAAAGACGGGTATTTTAATTCCGATTATTTATTCGATGAAATCATACAGGGATCGCTTTCTATGGGTGGTATAACCAAATCTCCACTTGAATTAAAAAATAACGGTGTCGGAAATTTTTCGATTGTCATACAATCTGCACTAATGAATGCACTAGCTACGGATCTGAAAAATAGTGAAGAACATCTAGCTATAACAAGAAAAGCACTCATAAAATTTTTAGATTATTATTTTGCAGATATGAGCGAAATAAAAAATACATTTATAGGAACAGCAGGAATAGGGGCTTATGATAAATTAACCATTGCAGATGTAGAGGATGCGTTTCACGAAATAGTAAAGATGGAAGACGGCATTCCCATGTTGCTTGATTTGGATGAATTTGAGGATTTATTGGCTACTTTAAAAGACCTGCAAAAGGACACAGGGGAAATAGCCCATCATATGGAAAAGATGGCTCGAGATTTTGAACGTATAGACCAAATTCTTGCCCAATGGTTTGGAATTAAAAACTAAAGGAGTGAGCAGCTTGAAAGAATGGGAAGAATGGTGGGAAAATTACTTAATTAGACGAAAGCAAAAGGAAGCATTGAGAACACACATAAGAGATGTTTTGCAAAAAAAGCAAAAGCATATAAAACAACCTTTAATGAATGCTTTTATGATGAGTCACTTTATGAAAAGCATTCCCAAGTGAAAGATGTTTTAGCTCAACAATTTGACGGTAAGGCAAACAGAGCTCTAGTAGAACGCCTTGAAATGAATGCTTTAAGGATATCAAGCATGAGCGTTAAACGTAATATTGCTTATGAAAGTATTCAGTTGTAATGGTTTTTTTAATGGGCTTGTTAAAAACTAAAACATATAAGTTCCTACTTTACAGCAAATAGGCAGCTAGCACCTACAATATTTTTTGTACCAAAGACTTTAGAGGAGGAAAAGCATATGACGAAAGTTAGATATGAAGTTGATTTTGCAAAGTATCAATCGGAGGTGGAGCTTATAAACGCAAGAAACAGTGTAGAAGTAGGGCTTTATTTTATAGTGGAGTTGTTGATACGAGGAACTCTTTCCGAGGAATACAATGTAATAAATGTATCCAGTAGAAGAAAATGGAGCGGCGATGATTATCCTCGTTACATTAGTGGAGCTGGATTTCCTGATTTGCTCATCTTACATAAAGATAAGACAGATCCTTGCGCTACTGTAGAAGTTAAATATTTGCCATTTAAAAATGATTTAGGCGAAACGATTGATGAGCAAGAACAATTGAAAGAGCATATTAAAAAATTTAACACCGTTGTATATACCAACTGTTTGGAATGGCGAATATATCATAAGGAAATAGCCAATTCCATAACTGTAAAATTAGGTCGGTATCATACCGAAGAAATTGAATGGTTTGATGCATCAAATTGGGAAATATTGATAACACAATTGGAAGGTCTATTCTAACCCAAATATGAGAAAGTAGAAAATTTAGGCAATGTTAACATGGAAAAAACTCATAAGTAAGCCCAAGGAAAGCTGATTTTTTCTGTTTGAGACAAAGGGAATATATCCTAAAAGTACAGTTTAGGTTATCGTTTCAGGGACTCTCGCTAAAATTGACTAGTAAACTGTTCGTAACCTGAAGTTCTTTTAAAGAATCGTTATTCTAGTATAATAGATACTAACAATAGCAAATAGGAGAGGTATTCGTTGAAAAAAAACATTTATGTCGTTGGAGCAGTCATCATTAATGATAATAAAGTTCTATGTGCTCAGAGAGGAGCAACAAAAACGTTGGCTTACAAATGGGAGTTTCCTGGAGGTAAGATAGAAAACGATGAGACGCCAAAAGATGCCTTAAAACGAGAAATTGCAGAGGAAATGCAATGCAATATTAAAGTTGGTAGTCAGCTGGATCACACGGTGTACGAATACGAATTTGGGATTGTACACTTGACTACGTTTTATTGTACGCTTATAGGAAGTGAGCCAGTTTTAACTGAACATAAAACAATAAAATGGTTACCAAAACAAGAACTGCATATGTTAGATTGGGCACCAGCAGATATTCCGGCAGTCGAAAAATTGGTGAATGAATCAGTTATCTAAAGTAATCATTTCGTTTGGTTGGTGGTAAGATGGAAAACTTTCTTAGAAACTTAGAAGATTCCTTGTATATGGGATTCATAGATCGAAATTATGGAAAAATAGATACATATAAACCAAAGTTATTAGTGAATAATACACAGAAAAATGAAGATGTATTGTCCTCCATAATCGAGGAGATGAACAGTTGTCATTCGTTTATTTTCTCCGTTGCTTTTATTACGGAAAGCGGCTTGGCAACGCTAAAATCTCATCTTTTAGATATGAAAAGAAAAGGAATTCACGGTCGAATTCTAACATCTACATTTTTGAATTTTAATCAACCGAAAATTTTTAAGGAATTAATGAAAATAACGAACGTAGAAGTAAGATTAACCGATAAAGAAGGATTTCATTCTAAGGGTTATATATTTGAGCATGATAAGTATTTCTCCTTGATTGTTGGAAGTTCAAATCTTACTGCTCAAGCGTTGAAGGTGAATTATGAGTGGAATGTTAAGCTTACATCTTATTTAGATGGAGAAATAATTAATCACTTTAAAAATCAATTTGAGGATGTTTGGAATAGTGCAACTCCTTTAACCAATGAGTGGATTAAATCTTATGAAGAGGTATATACACCTGTTGCATATCAAGCTGCTGGTAAAGTAGTAGAGCTTCCCGTAGATTATGAGGATAATCCTTTAAAAACCGCGACAAATATAAAACCGAATAAAATGCAGACCGCGGCATTGGCAGAAATAAAACGGGTAAGAGATGAAGGTCATGATAAAGGGCTTGTCATATCAGCAACAGGGACGGGGAAAACTTATCTGGCTGCGTTCGATGTACGTCGTGTTGCCCCAAAACGAATGTTATTTGTCGTACATAGAGAGCAAATTTTACATAAAGCTAAATCGGATTTTCAACGAGTGATGGGAGGTCTTAGCAAGGACTTTGGAATTCTGTCTGGCTCGCATAAACAAATAGATGCAAAGTATTTATTCACAACGATACAAACGATTTCTAAACCGGAAACCTTGAAGCAATTTGATTGTCAGGAGTTTGATTATATTTTAATTGATGAGGTTCATAAAGCAGGTGCGGATTCTTATTTGAAAGTATTGGATTATTTTCAACCTGCATTCTTATTGGGGATGACAGCAACACCTGAGCGTACGGATGACTTTAACATATATGAGTTGTTTGATTATAATATTGCCTATGAGATTCGGTTGCAAGAAGCATTAGAAGAAGATATGCTTTGCCCGTTTCATTATTTTGGTGTTACAGATTTGGAGTACAATGGAGAGGTAATTGACGATACAGCAATTCTATCAAAACTCGTCACAGATGAAAGGGTAGAACATATTCTTGTTAAGCTACACTACTATGGGCACTCAGGTAGTTCAGTAAAAGGGTTGATGTTCTGTAGTCGAAAAGAGGAAGCCGCAAAATTATCAGATGCTCTAAATCAAAGAGGTTTCCGAACTGTTGCTTTAACGGGAGATCACTCGCAGGAAGAACGCATGTATCAAGTGAATCGCCTCGAAAATGGTTCTTTGGATTACATTATAACAGTTGATATTTTTAATGAAGGTATTGATATTCCGAGTGTTAATCAAGTTGT
>NZ_JABXHF010000065.1:0-12554 GCF_013393565.1 Virgibacillus sp. | reverse complement strand
GACGGTAGAAATCAGCGATGATGCTACATTTGGAAAATTCGTAGTCGAACCGCTTGAACGTGGATATGGTACCACTCTAGGAAACTCCTTGCGTCGTATCCTACTATCCTCACTTCCAGGTGCTGCTGTGACTTCAGTTCAAATTGATGGAGCGCTACATGAATTTTCAACGATTGATGGTGTTGTTGAAGATGTAACAACAATTATTTTGAACTTGAAAAAATTAGCGCTAAAAATCTACTCAGATGAAGAAAAGACATTGGAGATTGATGTGCAGGGAGAAGGAAAAGTTACGGCTGCAGATCTAACCTATGATAGTGATGTAGAGGTCCTAAATCCGGATTTATTAATTGCTACATTGAATAACAAAGGCAGCTTGTATATGAAAATTACTGCAGAACGTGGACGCGGGTATCGACCTGCTGAAGCAAACAAACGTGATGATCAGCCAATCGGGATAATTCCAGTTGACTCCATTTTTACTCCCGTATCACGTGTAACCTACCAAGTAGAGAATACACGTGTTGGTCAAGTAGCTAACTTTGATAAATTGACATTAGATGTACGTACAGATGGCAGTATTCGTCCAGAAGAAGCTGTTTCTTTAGGTGCGAAAGTCTTTACAGAGCATCTTAATATTTTTGTAGGTTTAACAGATGAAGCGAAAAACGCTGAAGTTATGGTCGAGAAGGAAGAAGACCAAAAAGAAAAAGTGATGGAAATGACGATAGAAGAACTTGATCTTTCTGTCAGGTCCTATAACTGTCTAAAGCGTGCTGGAATTAACACCGTACAAGAACTAGCAAATAAATCTGAAGAAGATATGATGAAGGTACGCAATCTTGGACGTAAGTCGTTAGAAGAAGTAAAAGTGAAGCTTAACGATTTAGGTCTTGGCTTGCGAGACGATGACTAATCATATAGACATCATTAGAAAATTACGGCACACGGATAAATAGTGCTTGCATATACGAATTACTCCATTCAGTATTTTCAGTTTGCTTTCGTTCGTTGCATCACTTTTTTGCGTTTTGGAAAAGGAGCTGTCATCGCTTTTTTCTCAAGAGTAGAGGATGTGCGTAGGAAAAGATAAAACAAGGTAGACCTAATGTGAGTACACAAGGTCGTTTGAATGGAAGTTTTTAAAAGTCATCAAAGAAAAGGAGGGATAGTCCATGGCTAGAAAATTAGGTCGTACATCGGATCAACGCATGGCGCTACTTCGTAATCTTGCTTCTGATTTAATTATTCATGAGCGGATTGAAACAACAGAAGCCAAAGCGAAGGAGTTAAAATCCGTTGTTGATAAAATGATTACATTAGGCAAACGTGGGGATCTGCACGCACGCCGTCAAGCAGCCTCATTTCTATATAATCAAGAAGCTAATGAAGATCAAAACGTTATTCAGAAGCTTTTCAATGATGTGGCTCCGCGTTACGAAGACCGTCAAGGTGGGTACACACGTGTTCTTAAACTGGGCGCTCGTCAAGGTGATGGTGCGAAAATGGCAATCATTGAACTAGTTTAATGTAACCACAGGCGACAAGGGCAGGACTGAATCTCTTCTACGAGGTACATCCAAGCCCTTTTTTTGTCTATAGGAAAGTATAAAGTTTCTAGGATTATAGTATCAGCAAACCAACGGCTTCCACCATAAGATGCGGCGACAAGCCAAGTTTTTCTAATACTATAATTTGCGTTTTGTAACAAGTACCCTTTTTGGCAAGAGGAGGAGTTTAGATGAGTAGCAATGAAAAATTGGTAGAGTTTAGAAATGTATCATTTCGATATGGAGCAGAGCAGCCATGGGTACTGAAAAACTGTAGCTTTGAGATCGATCGCGAAGAATGGGTTGCCATTATTGGTCATAATGGTTCGGGGAAATCTACCATAGCTAAATTAATGAATGGACTTTTATTTCCGCAAGAAGGGGAAATTTATGTAGCTGGGAAAAAAGTGCAGGAAGATACCATTTGGGATGTACGTAAAGATGTCGGCATGGTGTTTCAAAATCCAGATAATCAATTTGTAGGTACAACGGTACAAGACGATGTTGCATTTGGCATGGAGAATAGAGGTTTTCCAAGAGAGGAAATGCTACAGCGACTTGATGATGTGTTACATGCAGTTGGCATGGTGGATTATCGCTTAACGGAGCCTCATCGTCTATCTGGTGGACAAAAGCAACGTATAGCTATTGCAAGCGTGCTAGCTGTATCTCCCAAAGTGCTTATTTTAGATGAAGCAACAGCGATGTTAGACCCAAGAGGAAGAAGAGATATTATGCAAACCGTCGCTCATTTGCAAGCAAATAAGGATGTATCCTTACTAACAATTACACACGACCTGCAAGAAATTGTCCAAGCAGATCGGGTTATTGTAATGAATGAAGGTCAAGTTTGGGACGAGTCTCATCCGAGAGAGCTTTTTTCTAAGCAAGATGATCTACTTGCAATTGGATTAGATGTTCCGTTTATTGCTTCCTTAGCAAAAGCTTTAAAACAGACGGGCATTCCCATCACAAAAGAACCATTAAATCATGAAGAACTGTTGGAGGAACTATGGACATTACATTCGAGAACGTAAGCTATATCTATCAACAGCACTCCCCATTTGCTCATAAAGCGATTGACCAATTAAGTTTTCATATCCCTTCTGGAACATTTGTAGCCATTGTAGGTCATACGGGTTCAGGGAAATCAACTTTAATTCAGCATTTAAATGGTCTTGTTCAGCCGACAGCAGGAAAAGTAAAGATAGGAGACTTTGAGCTCACGGCAGAAAAAAAGCCGAAACATATGAAACAGCTAAGAAGCAAGGTCGGTGTCGTATTTCAATATCCGGAGCATCAACTATTTGAAGAGACGGTTGCGAAGGATATTAGCTTTGGACCTAAAAATTTTGGTGTTGGGGATAGCGAAATACAACGGCGAGTGACAGAAGCATTACAAGCTGTTGGTTTATCAGCAGATTATGTAGAGCGCTCCCCCTTTGATTTAAGTGGTGGGCAAATGCGCAGGGTCGCTATTGCTGGTGTTTTAGCTACAAAACCAAACGTCCTTGTCTTAGATGAACCGACTGCAGGACTTGATCCAAGAGGGCAAAAAGAAATGATGGAGATGTTTTATGAACGCCATCGGTCTGAACAGCTTACAACGATACTCGTCACACATAGCATGGAGGATGCCGTTACGTATGCGGATCATGTCATTATTTTAAATAAAGGTAGTAAATATATGGAAGGGAAACCAGAGGAAGTGTTTGTGCAAAAGGAAGCATTGCAACAAGTTCAACTGGATGTTCCCGAAATGGTAGCCTTTATTAATCGTTGGAATGAAAAATTTCACACCAAACTCCCTTTTACGAAGCAGTCTGAGCGCGAATTAGCAACTGCTATTACCGCCGTGCTTAAAGGAGGGAAAAGCCATGAATAATGCCATGGTTATTGGTCAGTACGTACCAGGGAACTCCGTTGTTCACCGATTAGACCCACGAACGAAGATTACAATTATATTTATCTTTGTGTTTGTCGTCTTTTTAGCGAACAATGTGTGGAGCTATACAATATTAACTGTTTTCGCACTTTTAAGTATGATAACATCTCGTGTACCATTACGATTTGTTTTAAAGGGTTTAATGCCTGTATGGTTTTTAATTATTTTTACCTTTCTACTCCATGTAATTATTACAAAAGAAGGTGATGTCGTATTCGAGATTTTTACCTTTCAAGTATACTCTGGTGGGTTAATTCAAGGTTTTGCTATTTCCATGCGATTCTTTCTACTTATTTTAGTCACGTCGCTACTAACATTGACAACAACACCGATAGAAATAACGGATGCGATTGAAAGCATGTTGCAACCATTAAAAAAAGTGAAATTTCCGGTTCATGAATTGGCGTTAATGATGTCGATATCACTCCGTTTCATTCCAACGTTGTTACAAGAAACAGATAAAATCTCAAAAGCGCAAGCGTCACGTGGCGTTGACTTTCGAACAGGGAAGCTCAAAGATCGCATACAAGCCGTCGTGCCATTGCTCGTTCCATTATTCGTCAGTGCTTTCAAACGAGCAGAAGAGCTAGCTATGGCGATGGAAGCGAGAGGCTATCAAGGTGGCGAAGGTCGTACCAAGTTACGAGAATTAAAATTTACGAAGCTAGACGTAGGAATATACATTTTATTTATATTCGTCATCTTAGGACTATTTTTTACAAGGAACTAGATAGAAAGGCTGCAAAAACATGGAACGACTAAAATGTACACTTCAATATGACGGCTCTCATTTCTCGGGCTTTCAAATCCAACCTGGAAAAAGAACCGTACAAGGAATACTAGAAAAAGCATTAAAAAAAATGCATAAAGGTGAACCTGTACGCATTCATCCTTCAGGGAGAACCGATACAGGCGTTCATGCGAAAGGACAGACGATTCACTTTGATTCTCCATACAACATCCCTATGTACAATTGGAAGCAAGCATTAAACACCTTGCTCCCTGATGACATTTATGTTAAGCAGGTAGAAGTGGTTCCTAATACGTTCCACGCTAGGTATGATGTAGTAGAGAAGGAATATCGTTATTATGTTTATCATGCAAAGGAACCGGATGTATTTAGACGCCATTATGCTTATTTTTTCCCGTATGCATTAGACGTTGCTTCCATGCAAGTAGCATGCCGTTATTTGGAAGGAACGCATGATTTTACAACCTTTTCCTCTGCTAAAGCAACAACAAGAGGTAGCAAACAGCGTACGCTTTATCAAGTAACCTGTGAAAAAAGAGGCGCCGAAATCGAATTTATTTTTCGCGGCAGCGGATTTTTATATAATATGGTGCGCATCATCGTTGGTGTAATATTAGACATAGGTCAAGGAAGGCGAGAAGCGTCTGATATAGCTGTTTTACTGTCAAAAAGGGATAGACGTGCAGTAGGAGAAACAGTGCCCGCACAAGGCCTCTATTTGTGTCGTGTGAAATACTAATTATTCTTGCAAGTGATAAGGGTAGTGATTTGCGGCAACACAAACCATTTGGAAGAGTGTAACTACTAATCCAAACGGAATAAATAGGGTGGTGCGCACTTGGGGGGAACATGGTAAAGAGGCTATATTAAAGCGTTCTTTGCTCTATGGATGAAAAAAGGCGATCTCGTAAAGTTGAAGAGGAATAAACCTTGACATAATAGTGGCATTTGGTGTATTATGATTAATGGCATTTTATTTCTAAACCATGATTAGCCCCGGAAACTAATTATGTTGAAATAGACGAACGAATAGAAATTTGAATTTAATTATTTTGGAGGGAAAGACACATGCGCACAACTTTCATGGCAAATGAAAATAATATCGAACGCAAATGGCTAGTTGTTGATGCAGAAGGCAAACGATTAGGTCGTTTAGCAAGTGAAGTTGCTGCGATCCTTCGTGGAAAGCATAAACCAACTTACACGCCACATGCAGATACAGGTGACCATGTCATCATTATTAACGCAGAGAAAATTGAATTAACTGGTAATAAACTAACAGATAAAAAATACTACCGTCATACAAACCACCCTGGTGGTTTAAAAGAACGTAATGCAGAGGAAATGCGTACAAAATATCCTGAGCGTATGCTAGAGTTGGCAGTTAAAGGCATGCTTCCAAACGGTCCTCTAGGTCGCAGAATGGCTAAGAAGCTTCATGTATTCAGAGGCGCTGAACACAATCATCAAGCACAAAAACCAGAAGTTTATGAGCTTCGTGGGTAATTAAAAGGAGGTAAATCATTTTGGCACAAGTACAATACTATGGCACAGGTCGTCGTAAAAAATCAACTGCGCGCGTACGTTTAGTACCTGGTACAGGCAACATTACAATTAACGGTCGTAATGCAGCTGATTATTTCCCATATGAAACACAGTTGTTAATTTTAAACCAACCACTTGTAGCAACAGAAACACAAGGAACATATGACATTATTGTCAACGTTCATGGTGGTGGCTTCACTGGTCAAGCAGGAGCTATCCGTCACGGAGTTGCACGTGCATTGCTAGAAGCTGATCCTGAGTACCGTAGCGCTCTAAAATCAGAGGGTTACCTAACTCGTGATGCTCGTATGAAAGAACGTTATAAATACGGTCTTAAAAAAGCACGTCGTGCACCACAGTTCTCAAAACGTTAATAGGATTGTTGATATACCAACGTTTCCAAAAGTTTTTTGGTGCAAGTTGGTGCAAATCAATAATAAATATTACAAAGCACTTAATAGATTTAAAGCATCGGCATCTTGCTGGTGCTTTTTTTCTGGCATTAATTCCAGATAATAATTTTGTGTGGTTTGGATATTTATGTGTCCTAAACGTTTCGATACATATGCAATATCAATATCTTGTGCAAACAAGAATGATGCATGCGTATCACGTAAGCCATGGAAAGTTGTTTTTTCGATATTTAAGCTCTCCAATAATTCTGCTAACAGTTCGGACTGTTTAAATCCTCCAAAGCTAAATATATATCCATTCTCTTTTACTGGTATTTGACGAATCAACTCATACACTTCTTTGTTAATCGACACATCACGTTTTGCATTTTGTGTTTTTAGTGAAGTATCGTTTGAGGTAGGACTGATCGAGTGCCTGACTTCTATTCCGTATTCATAAAGGCTCTCAGGACGAATTGCTAGTAGTTCTCCACGTCGCATACCTGTTTCTAATGCTAGTATTGAATTCATCTTCTGGATGCTGTAAAACGTAATTGCGAAGCTTTTTAAAATCTGTAATAGATAAAGCTTTGTTTCGTTTAGGTGGGTTTTCTCCACGTGTTTTCACTAAACGAGCAAAATCGTTTGTAATATAACCACGAGCGTATGCATCACGTAAAGATGTTTTAATTTTAAGAAGCACTTCATGTGTTGTTTTTCGTGAATGTGTTTTCGCATATTTGTCAATTTTCTTCTGAACAACAATATCATTTAAATCTTTCAATTGGATATCCTGAAATAAATTTCTAATAATGCCAGAAGTACGAACATAATTTTGAAATGTTGTTTCTTTAACATCATTAACCTTTACAAGGTAAATCCAATTCTCGAAGAAATCTGCAAATGTTGTTGTTCTGTGAGCAAGTTCTTTTCCTTCTCCTTTCGCTAATTCCATTTCTAAAGCCCAAAGATTTGCTTCTTTCTTTGTTGGAAAGGTTTGAGAAATCTTTTTATGTTGACCGTGTTTGTACAATGAAACTTGTGCTCTGTATGATTTTCCTCTTTTTACTATACTAGCCATACTATCATCCCTCTCATAAAAATAGCTGATAGACGCTAGTTGAATACAATTACATTGTATTTCTAAACTAGCATCTTATCAACTGTCGACATCCTAAACAGAGTGTTCTTCGATAAAGTGCACTAAGGATTTCATTGTGTATCGTTCATGCCTGCCAATCATGAAGCGCTCTAGTTCATCGTGTGGACGGATGTATTTATCAAATGATTTAAGGTCTATCCCCAAGAAATCTGATGCTTGTTCTCTTGTTAAAAGATATGGATAGTCTCTGCTTGCCGTGATAGTGCTCATGTGGCATCATCTCCCGTTTGTTTTATTTGTTTAATTTCTTTAATGCTTGTTCGGCGTTGTATCTGATTTGTCCAAATATATCTTCAGGGGTGTAAGTGCCTTTTTGGTAATCAGAGTGTTCGTCCTTTTTGTTGATTATTCCTTTGCCATTTTGAAAGAAATCTATCATTCTGATGATGTGCTCGATGTGTTCCTTTGAATTATTAATCCCCATTTTATATCATCCTTCCCAAGGCTTACCTTCTAACAGATAAAGTGCCTTGTATTTATTCACCCATGATAGATGGTCATCATTGGGCTCAAATTCTTCATAGAACTTTTTATAGAAATAATTCATTAACTCCAATGCTGTGCCGTTGCCCCATATCTGCTCAACTTTCCACAATGTTGGAAGAAGACCAGACCCCTTAATTAAATGGTCTATCGACTGCTCCAATAAGTTGTTCGTGGTGAAGGTGACTCAAAGTGGAAGTCTTTATGATCCAACAAATCGAGCATTAATTTCGTGAGTTTATGTGGTCGATTTGAGTTCGTGTAAAAGAACATGTATCGATCAATGATAGAGCTCACAATTAAATTTTTGAGTTGCTCATCCGTATTACATTGCTTTATTGCTTCCGTTAGCTGGTGCGCATAATCACCAGAATACTCTGTTTCAACACGTGTCCAGTCATCTACTCCTTTAGCTACATGGCGCATGTGTTTCATGACAGTTGTTCCTCTTTTTTATCATAAATGCGTAAATGCACTTTTGTATTTCTGCTTTTTGCCCCGATATACAATGTTTGAGCCTGAAAGTTTTTGGACACGTCGGAGACTTTCGAGTTGTTTCTTTTGTATGGCTTTTCTTTATTGTCATCAATAACCTTTTGCAGATAGCTTTTATTAGTACTTGCCATAGCGCAATTCAGTCCTTTTCTCTTCAATTGAACGTTTTAACTTAGCGATATCAATGCCTTCATTAAAAAAGTCACAGCACATATCAATTCGTGAAAGTCTAAAAGAATACTCATCAGCATCAATCAACTTAAAAAAGGTGTGTAAATGAATTGGTTCGTTAAATTCTTCTTCATATCGCTTCCGATATTCATGCCATGCGTAGGCGCTGAATTTGACTATGACACCCATTTTCGTGAATGCTTCATGATAAGCAATGCAAAAGTAAAATGGTGCATTGATGAATGAATAGCCCACGGTATAACCTTCAGGTAGCTTAACATCAGCTTCATCAAAGTCGTCGAATAGCTTATGCATTTTTGATTTAATCAAGAATGTGCCTATTAAGCTTTTTGCTAGCCAGTCACGCCATTCGTCAAAGTCAAATACGCCTGTTGCTTGTAATACTAGTGTGAATTGATCAATATCTGGTTTAATCATGTGCTATTCACTCCATTTCGTTCGGAAAACTTTAGGGAAAGTTTTTCAAGTGTAAAAGCCTGCTCTGACGGTGTAAATTGCTATTTTTGCTTCCTATTGGAGCTGGCGTGATTACCAAAACGCCAGCTCTCCTAAAGGTGTAAAGCACGGAGCGGAACCTTCCCCGCCTAGGCGGCGGGTCCCCTTCCGCTCTCTGTGCCGTCTCTCCTTAAGGAAAAGCTAGGTGCTTTCATTCAAAAAGCTACAGTAAGGAACCGTCAACAAGAGTGGATTGTCTGCACTTGCAAGCCCTGGATAACTGTAAATTCCCTGACCAGCAGTAAACTCGACTGGTGGTATATCCACACCAGATGAAAATAAAGTTCTATAGGTTTGCTCATCGCTATCACCTAAAGCAATCTTCAAAACGAGCTGTTCTCTAATCGCTGTTGGCATCGTCTGTGCGTTCATTTGTTGTGTCGCTACCCATAAAATACAGCCTAGTTGACGACCCATGAATGCAACATCAGACAGTATGCTGTCGATTTCATCCCGTTCCTTTTTCGCCAAAGTCTTCCACGACTCTCTTAATGCCCCAAACTCATCTATAAGCAAGATTAAAGCGGGAAAACCTGCATTCTTATACGTTTTATTGCGATTTGATCTAAAATAGTCTTGTAATTCATCTTGACGTTCTTTCATACGTTCATGAAATTGTTTAATCAATTTAATCGCATTTGTTTTGTCGGCAGTTCGTTCATCACCGACGGAGTGTTTTGCCATTTGGTATACATCTGTTCGCTTCGGATCAATAATGAATAACTCATGGTTGGCCTTTTTCGATAATACTTGTTCAACTAGCATTTGAATAAAAAAAGATTTGCCACTACCTGTTTGGCCGACTAATCCCATATGATGAAACGGTACAGTTGCACGCTCATCTAAACGTAAAGTGTTATCGTCTGCGGTCTTATTTGACCATTCAATCAAATCATTTGCTGATTTAATTTCAAACTGTTTTTGTGAGTCTACAGCATAAAACTCATAGATGTAGAAATTACGGTCTCTAGATAAATATTGACGTTCACATACATATCCATTTAATGCTGAATCAATTCTCATGTCTTCTAATTTCTTGTCGAATTTAATGGAGTTTTGGATTAACACTTTTCCTGATTTTCTGGCTCGGTTATCATCAAATACAATTTTGATTTTCGGTAATCTAACTAAATGATTATCAAACTCACGTTCATCTTCAAATCTTGCATCTTTGATATGCCTTCTCAATCGTTTTATCATCGAATAGTAATGCACAGAAAAAAGTGGTCCAAACCATAGTTTATTGCGAAATGACCAACCAATGAATAAGCCAATTATCATCAAACCAACAGGAATCAAGAAGATATGTGATTCAATATGTGGAAGCTGTAATATCGTTATTTGTTCTGCAATCAATGGATACAGTTTGTAAAAGAAAAACCATAAAACGAGAAATAATCCGATGATTAGAAACGAAATAAACCCACGTTGCATTCGGTATGTCTTCTTCATGTAATTAACATCCTAATATTGTGATTCCGCCCCTTATTAGGGGCGGTCACATGCCTTGAAATGGTAATGAGAGAAAGGGAACTAATTGTCCCTTGTCCTTTACTTAGGCTGAGTAATTTCCACATCATCTGCTTTAACGCTGAGCTCTGATTGGAACGTTCCGTATACACTTGCGGTTGGATTCACAAACGTGATACGACTGAATTTCTTATAATCCTTTGGTTGTTGAGGTACTTTAACGTCAATTTTTTCTCCAGCATTAAGATCTGGTTCAACATCTTTGCCTGGGTATTCTGTCCTGTCTGTGGCTATCACACATTTATATTTCGTACCTAGCTGTTTTGTGATTTTTCCATCGTCGTATTCATTCCATGCTTCATGAGCCATCACACGCACATCTTTGTCATTGAAAAATGCTTCGCAGTCGAATTTGTTGAATCCTCTTAGTTTTTTCATCGTATTTTTTACTCTCCTTCATTGGTACACTTTATTTTTGAAAGAAACCTGCAGAATTATCTCTCAGGTTTAACACTACTAAAGGACAGCATGGATAAGGAGGGGGTAATAGATTCCACCCCCTTTTTACGTATAGGTTGTGGTTTATACTAATGTTAGAATATTAATAAAGGAGAGGGTCGCATATGAAAAATACGGATATGGTGGCTATGGAAGAAGTGTTGAGATTAGTACATTTAGAAATAGGTTATGACAAGGATGATTTCTCGCGAGAAGTATTACGGTTATTAGATGAAAATGGAAATAATCATCATATAATAAATTCAGATAAGATGCGTGAATATATCAAGAACTATATTGATCGGAAATATAAAGAAATAAACAATGCTTTTCCAATCACAGATATAGAAAGAGATACAATTATAAAAATAGAAGGTTCTACACAGGGAACAAGATATAAGAAAGACGATATTATTAAAATGTTAAAGGATGTGCGTGTAAATGAATTATTAATGAATCGCCTTAAAAAAAGGGCAGTTTATTATAAAGACTCATATATACCACTAGGGCTAGCAAAATTTCAAATAGCAAAGTCCAACGGAATAATTTCCAGTAAAGACCAACTGTTATTCTTTGAGTTATTTAAAAACGATTCACTTGATATGATTAAAGAAAAAATAGCTATTATGCAAAAAGCTGTAGAAGTAATTGAAATGATAGAAGAGACTGTTAAAGAAGAAAATCACAAAATGAGTGTGCAATATTCCAGTCAATATCAGACAGAAATTGAAGAGATAGAGAAAGAAGAATTGAAAAAAATTAGAGAACTAGAAGAAATAATAAATAATGAATATGAATTTATAGAAAGTTACAATTTTGAGGAAGTTGAAGCAAGTCGCTCACCTGAAAGTTTGTATTACTATAATGATAGAACAGAAGAGTAGATATTATCGCATATATTTTCCTTTTCAGCTCCCCTAATTGTAATCTCCTAATGCGTCCGTAGATAATGGACGCATTATCGATTATGTAAAGGGTCTTCGTTCTTCGGATGTTATAAGTCAGCCAAGTAGGATAAGGGTGCGTAAGAAAGCAAATGAAGCTTTTAACGCACCCTAATTCATTGGGCTTCCTCAAAACATATACGATTCACTCGATAGCTTTGCTACTTACGCCACTTGACATTAATCGATGCGGAGATTTTCTAAGTGGTGACCAAAAAGGTCAAAAATCATAGAGGGGTTGATCTAGATGGAAACCATTTTAGAAGTAGTTCGCATTGAACAAATTATTAAAGAGGCAGAAGAAGGTGTTGATTATATCATTCGAAGCCCAGAAGATGGAGCAAAGATAGCATCTCGCTTTATTGGTCGTGATGATCGTGAAGTGTTTTTTGTTATGTGTTTAAATACGAAGAATAATGTTGTTGCAGTTCATCGTTGTCATGTTGGTTCGTTAAATTCCTCGATTGTACATCCACGCGAGGTGTTTAAATCAGCAATACTTAATAATGCAGCAAGTGTCATTGTTGCACATCAGCATCCAAGTGGTGACATAACACCATCGAAGGAAGATATTAACGTCACAAGAAGATTAGTAGACGCTGGTAAGTTACTAGGAATCGAAGTACTCGATC